>JBDTRK010000005.1:0-64695 GCA_039931685.1 Betaproteobacteria bacterium
CGAAATAGCGCTCTTCGTCGAATACCGTGTAGTTGGGCAGGTCGCGCTTGTGATAGACGGCGGCGACGCGACCGTCCTGCAGAACCGATGCGGCGTTATACAGTTTGCCGCCGCTGCGGTGCGGGTGTCCGACCACGACGCTGATACCCCTGACACGCCGGGCGAGTTCGGCCAGCGCTTGCTCGCAGGCTTCGCGGAAATCTTCGCGCAGCAGCAAGTCTTCAGGCGGATAGCCGCAAAGGGACAGTTCGGGGGTCAGCAACACATCGGCGCCCTGCGACCTGGCCCGATCCGCAAACTCGAGGATTTTTCCGGCGTTGCCGGAGAGATCCCCGACCGTGCAGTTGATCTGGCCTATCGCAATGCGCATGCCTGTACTATAACATCCACCCCCGCTGAAAATGAAAACGCGCTCCGGTATCCAGGTCGTAGATTCACTTGCGTCGATCCCCGCTTCCGACTGGGACGCGCTCGCCGGCAATCACCCGCTGCTTTCGCACGCCTTCCTGCACGCGCTTCACGAAAGCGGTTGCGCCAGCGCCCGCACCGGCTGGGCCCCCTGCCACCTGACCCTGTGGCGCGACGACCGCCTTGCGGCGGCCATGCCGCTCTACCTGAAATCCCATTCTTACGGCGAATACGTGTTCGACTGGGCCTGGGCGGACGCCTATGAGCGGCACGGTTTGCGCTATTACCCCAAGCTGTTGAACGCGGTGCCGTTCACGCCGGTGACCGGACCGCGACTGCTGGCCGCAGGCGATGCCGACCGGCGTGCGCTTGTCGATGCGGCCTTGTCGTTCGCGCGCGACTCCGGCGTGTCTTCGCTGCATTGCCTGTTCCCGGCCGAACCCGAGGTTGCGGCTTTCGCGTCCGCCGGGATGATGCTGCGAGCTTCGGTGCAATTCCACTGGCGCAACGAGGATTTCACCGACTTCGAGGATTTTCTCGGCCGCATGAACCATGACAAGCGCAAGAAAATTCGCCAGGAGCGGCGCAAAGTGCGCGCGGCGGGCATCGAGTTCCGGCAATTGCGCGCGACCGAAGCAACGCCGGCCGACTGGCGCTTCTTCGTCGAATGCTATGACCGGACCTATCACGCCCATCACTCGACGCCTTACCTGAACCTCGAGTTTTTCCAGCGCCTGGCGCTGGCGATGCCCGAACGCCTGCTGCTGATAATCGGGTACCGCAACGGCGCGCCGGTGGCATCGGCTTTCAACATCATCGGCGACGACACGCTGTACGGCCGTTACTGGGGGGCAACCGAATTCCATTCCGGCCTGCATTTCGAAGCCTGCTACTACCAGGCCATAGAATTTTGCATTGCGCAGAAGCTCGCGTGCTTCGAAGGCGGCGCACAAGGCGAACACAAGCTCGCCCGCGGACTGCTGCCGCAGCGCACCGTTTCGGCGCACTGGCTGGCCCATCCCGAATTCGCCGAGGCGGTAACGCGCTTCCTGCGCAAGGAATCCAGCGGCATCGAACATTATGTCGATGAACTCTCCGAGCACAGCCCCTTCAAGCAGGCACAGGGCGCTCCCGAATAATCCATGGATTTGGTTAAACTAGCGCCATGACAATCATTCGCGCCTTTCCTGCGGTAATCGCGCTGGCATTCACCAGCCTGCTTCTTGTTGCGACAACATGGTCTACCCCGGCACCCGCCGCGCCGACCGAAATCGAAGTGGTCGACCGCGTAGTGGGCAACGGCCAGGTGCCGCGACGCGGCTGGTTTGTGATCATCCGCTACACCGGCTGGATCTACGACGAAATGGCCGCGGACAAGAAGGGAAAGAAGTTCATCAATTCGGACGACCGCGGCGCTCCCGTATCCTTTGTTTATGGCTTCAAGCGGGCGCTGCCCGGCCTCGAAAAAGGCATGCAAGGCATGCAAGTCGGCGGGCAGCGCACGCTGGTCATCCCCGCCAAATACGCGTTCAAGGGTGCCCGCCAGGAAAGTCCGGATGGCGTTTCCGTCGATTCGGATCTGATCATCGACGTCGAACTCATCGATGTCGTGCCGCAGGCAAACTCGGCGCCTGCCAACGAATAGCCCGAATAACAATTACATAACGATTAAAGGAGTAGCAGGCATGATTGGCGATCCCGTTGCCCTGACCGTCCGACGCAGCATCGAACGCGCGCCGCGAGCTGTCATGAAGGCCTTTGCCGGTATGCCCACCGGATTCGTCACTGATGCCTGCAACGGCAAGGGCTGCCTCGACTACGCCATCAAACCCCTGCTGCCGACCATGCGATTCAGCGGCAGTGCCGTCACCGCCTTCTGCGGCCCGATGGACAATCTCGCGGCCATGGCGATGCTCGATTTCGCCAAAAAAGGCGACGTGCTCGTGATCGCCACTACCGGCGACGAGACTGCAGCGACCATCGGCGACCTGTGGGCATTTTGGGCAAAAAAAATCGGCGTCGTCGCCATCGTCTGTGACGGCCTGGTGCGCGACGTAAACGGATTGCTCAAAGTCGGCATCCCGGTATTCGCGCGCGGCGTAAAACCGAATTCGGCCTTCAAGAACGGCCCGGGCGAAGTCAACACCACGGTGACCTGCGGCGGCGTGGCGATCAGCGCGGGCGACATCCTTGTCGGCGACCGCGACGGCGTGGTCGCGGTTCCGCGCGCCGAGGCCGCGCAGGTAGTCGATCGGCTGGAACACGTCAAGAAAAAAGAAGCCGAGGCCGAGGCCAGGGTCAAGAAGGGCATCAAGCTCAAATTCTGGGACCCCGACGCGCTCGGTAGCCGGCTCAATTACATCGATTGAAGCGGAATTGGTTTTCGATTACTACAAGCGGCTTTCCGCCAAAAAACAGAGTATCTACCGGCAAAGCGATGCCATCGTCGCCGTCGCACTGCCAGATGCCGAAATTCTGCGGGCGCCGGCAAACGCCCTGCTGGAAGCACTGAAACTGGAGGATCGGACCACCATCCGGCATTTGTCGCAACAGGTTTGCGACGGCATCATCGCGCAGTTGCAGGTGCCGCCGCTGCGCATCCAGGTACTGGCGGTCAGGCCAAGCGACGACTGGGGCGAATTGCACGGCCTGTATCTGCCGGAAGAAGACGGCGCGACCGCGAAAATACAGCTGTGGATGCGCACCGCCAAATACAAGCGCGTCGTCGCGTTCAAAAGTTATCTGCGCACCTTGCTGCACGAAATCTGCCACCACCTCGACTACGAACTGTACAAATTCCCGGAAACCTTCCACACCGAGGGCTTTTACAATCGTGAGTCCAGTCTGTTCTACCAGCTCGTGCCCGGTGCGCAGCGCAATCCGCCGCAACAGGAGACTTGAATGAAAATAGCCGGTGCAATTGTCGGTTTCATCATCCTTGCGGTGGTCTTCGTCGTCTGGATTCGCGCCTACAAGTCGATTAAAGGCGGTGAGGACGCGCCGCCCGCGGGCGGCAATCGCAAACCGGGCGGGCAGAAGGACTCCCTGGAGGATTTCATCGCAGCCTACAAGCGCGGCGACGTTGCAGTGGGCGGCGGCCAGCCCGCCGCGGCGCAGGCGCATGCGAAGCCCGCACCTGTTTCCACTCCCGCTGCCGCGCCGATTGCCACCGCCCCGGTACGGCGCGAAGCCTTCATCGCGGGTGCGAACAAACTGGTCTATCTGGCCTGCAAGACCGGGCTGCGCGATCACCATATTTTCGCGCATGTACAACTCGCGGCGTTATCGGCCGGCGGCCCGATCGATCCGGCGCTGGAGCGCAGCGCAGTCGATCTGCTGATCTGCAACGCGGCCATGTCGGCCGTGGCCGCCATCGATCTCATCGACGCCGGCAACGGTCCGGCACATGTCGCCAAGTCCAATCACCTGAAGACGCTGGGTATCCGTTATTTGCGCCTTTCCGCCAAATCCCTGCCGCGTCCGGACGAATTGCACGGGCTGTTGTATAAGATGTGAAAAAGGCCGCGCACAGCGGCCTTTTTTTTCGGGGAAACGAACGCTTAGCCCTTCTTGCCCGTCTCCGACCCGGCTGGCTTTTTGCCCGGCTGCATCTCGGTTGGATGCGGAATCGCGTTCTCGTCCGCCGGACAAAACGCGTCGATCGCTTCGTTATGGCACCAGTGGGCGTTGAAGCCGTCGTTTTTCTTGATGCATTCGAACATGTATTTGCCCATTTCGTCGGTCCAGGCACAGTTCTGCCGTTTGAGGAAAAACCGCTCGCGGCCGTTGGTCGCGCCTTCAGCGAAAACCGGGGATACCCCCCCCGCCCAAACGAGGGCCAGTCCGATGAGGCCGAGTACAACTTGTTGTTTCATAGATAACCTTTCAATTTTGACGGCCGAGCCTCACGCGCCTGGACTAACGCAGGCGTGGATCGCTGCGGCGCCCAGACTGGACTCAATGGCGCGATTCTAGGTTAAAACCGCCACAGCGGATATCGCGTGCACACATCAAGAAGGAGTGCGCCTGCCGGGCGCGGCGGCCGGGCGTTTGCGCCGCCTGGCCGCGGGCTTCTTCGCGGCACCGGGTCTGGCCGCCATGCGCCTGGCTTTTTTGACTTTTTTCAGCATGCGCTCGGCGGTGAACAAGTCCTGGTCGAGGATGCCGGCGGCGCGCGCTATCGCAATCTTGGCCTGCGCCCGGCTCAGGTCGGGGTTGATGCGGATCAGTTCGGAAATCGCCTCGCCGATCGCCTTGTTCGCATTGGCGCGTAGATGCGCCTGCCTGGCGCGATCGAATGCCTTGAGCAGCGCATCGACCACAGGTTTTGCAAGCGACTCGATCGCCACGGGCTATTTTGGGTGAAACTTGAATTCGAGGACCAGATAGCGGCGGCCGACCAGGTCCTTCGTCGCGGATTGTTTTTCGCCGTTATATTCGGCATCGATAATGAAACGTCCGCCGGCCGGCGGATTCATATAAAAATACGGTCCTTCCGAAACGGCTTCGATCAAATTATTTCCGCTCTGATCGGTCAGCGTTACCTTGACTCCGCTGATATCGGTCTGCTCACCTTCCACTTCGAAAATTAGCTGGATCGGAAATTTTGGCGCGATCCTGAATAATGCCTTGCGCTGCGCTTCGCCGATGCCACCCGTCGCGTAAGTCGAGCCGCCCTGCTTGTGGATTTTGGGCGGCTCCACGTCCTCTGCCGCCAGCAGCACCGATGCTGCAAGGGCGAGCACAAGCGCCGTCATCATGGCGATTCTGGTTTTCATTTTTCCTCCCCAACGATCAGGGAATCAGAATAGCACGGTGGCTTCATTGCGCGTCCGGCTGGTTCTGCGGCATCGCCTTCCTGAAAGGCTCAAGCGCCAGGCACTGCTCATTGATGCGCCGAATGGTGGGAAACAGCGCAAGGTCGACCTTGTACCGGTTTGCGTTGGCCACCTGCGGCACCAGCACGATGTCGGCAAACCCCGGCACATCGCCGTGGCAGAACCGCCCGGTATCCTTTTCCGTTGCCAGCCGCTTCTCCAGCGCCGTGAAGCCAATCGTCACCCAATGCGCATACCAGGCATTTTTCTGTTCTTCGGTCAGTTTCAGCGTGTCGGTCAGATACGCCAGCACCCGCGTGTTGTTCAGCGGGTGGATTTCGCATGCGCTGATCAACGCCAGCGAGCGCACGCGGTTGCGGCCGCCGGCATCGCCCGGCAGCAGGGGTGGCCGCGGAAATTTCTCGTCGAGATAGTCGATGATGGCCAACGACTGGTACAGGCGAGCGCCGTCGTGCTCCAGTACCGGCACCAGATTCTGTGGGCTGATGTCGGAAAATTCCGGCGTGTACTGTCTGCGCTTCATCAGGTGGATGCTGGATTGTTCGTAGTCGAGGCCCTTCATCGCCAGCGCGATGCGCACCCGGTAGGACGCGGAACTTCTGAAATAGCCGTAGAGTTTCAGCATTTTTTCTGCCCTGGTCTGCGCCTTTCAGCGAATCGAATTGAGCGCCCGATGACGCATCAGCATGCCGGCAGCCGTGCACATTTCCTCGGCATCCGCGAACGTCGGCACGCCGGCCTGCTCCATTTGCGCGAACCAGGTCTGCCGATGTTCAAGTGTGCCCATCATGCAATGCAGGATCGGCAGCTTCGCTTTTTTGCATATTGCGGCGAGCACCTCGACAACTTCGCCGGCGTCGACCATGAATGGCACGACATGGATCATCAGGATCGCGTCGAAGTTCTCCGGCGCTGCTTCCAGCGCGGCCGCGAGCGTCGCTGAAAAACGATCCGCGCGCGCGTCGGCAAGCAAATCGATCGGGTTGGCCATCGACGCTTCGGCAGGCAGGAAACCGCGCAGCCTCTCCAGCATCGCGCCCGGCAATTCCGGCAGCGAGAGCCCCTCCTCCGTCGCCCGATCCGCGGCCAGCACGCCGGGGCCGCCGGAATTCGACAGCAATAAAACGCGCTTGCCGATGCCTTGCGCAAAACTGCCAAACGCCTTGCCCGCGAGCAGCAGGCTGCGCAGGCTATTGACCCGCACGATGCCGTTGCGGCGACAGAAGTCGTCCGTGGCCGCATCGTCACCCGGGCGCGATCCGGTATGGCGAAACGCCGCTTCGCGGCCAGCCGGCGTGCGTCCGCCGATCAGGGCAATCACCGGCTTCGTTTTCGCCACCGCTCGCGCCACTTCGCCAAAGCGCAGCGCGTCGCCGAACGATTCGACGTAAAGCAGGATCGCGTTGCAGCGCGCATCGCGACCCAGTTCCTCCAGGTATTCGATGATGCCCAGGTGCATGCTGTTGCCGACCGACACCACGGCACCCAGCGGGATGTTGCTGGCATGGCTGGCTTCGATGGCCTCTTCGATGATCGCGCCCGACTGCGAAATCATCGCCACGGATCCGCCTTTTGGCATGGCGCGGAAGAATGTCGCCGCGAACGGCGACTTCGGGTCGAGCAGGTTGATCACGCCCGCGCAATTCGGTCCGCCGATGGTCAGCCCGCGCGCAGCCGCGAGTTCGCGCAAGGCCAGATCGCGCGCCCGCCCGCTTTCTCCGGCTTCCGCGAAACCGCCCGGCAAAATCAGGATGTTCTTGTGACCGGTGTCGGCCGCCTCGGTGGCCACTTCGACGATGTTGTCCGGTCGCACCAGAACCGCGACCAGGTCGACCGGCCCCTGCATTTGACTGAGGGACGCCACCACCTTGAGGCCGTCTATTTCACCGCCCTTGGGATTGACCGGGACAATGCGTCCGGTATAGCCCGACCGGCGCAAATTGCGCAACACCGCACCGCCCGAACTCGTCGGCCGCTCCCCCGCGCCCACCACCGCAATGCTGCGCGGGTTCAGAAAAGGGCTGATGGCGGATTTGGCCGGCACCGGCTTCAGTCCCCGCGCAAGCGACGCGCGACATCGCGAAACGTATCGCGCGCGCCGAACCCGCCGGCTTTGGTCACCAGCAGGAGCGACTCCCCGTCGAGGCGGATGCGCGCGTAAGGAATACCGGGCATCAGGTCACCGAGGACTTGCAACGCCGGATTGCCGCTCGCCGCGAGAATGGCGATCGCCGTGTCGCCGCCGGTCGCGACCAGCGCCTCGGCCTGCGCGCGGCGGGCAATTTCGAGCGCATGATCCGCGATGGCGGCGGCGACACGTTCTGCGTCGCCCTCGCGGCCGGCGTCGTCTGGCGTGGCCTTGAGTACAAGATTACGCGCGACCGGTAACTGCGCGTATTGCAGTCGCCCGTTGGGTGCGCGCAATACCTCGGTACCCGGTTCCCCAGCCAGGGATTCGACCTGCTCGGCGCTGCGCATGGCGCGCGAACCGACTGCGAACACGATGGCCCCGGTCAGATGCGGCAGCGCGGGCGCCGGCTGGCGGTCGAAGCAAACCGACGCCAGCGCCGTGGTCAAACCCGCCGAACCAACCATCATCACACTACCCATGCGCGACGCGAATGCCTGCACGATCCTGGTCAGATCGACGTCGACCTCACTGTCGGCAATCCAGACATCGGCTGCGGTGTCGAAGGAGGCGGAAGAGGCAACCGCGACGACCCGCAGTCCGGATTTCGCCGCAGCGAAGGCTTCCCGCAATGGCGCCAGCGGCGGCGGCGACAGTGCATCCAGGGCAAACGCGGTCTGCGCGAGCGGCGTGCCATCGACGTGAACCACGCCGCCGCGCACGGTACGACCCTGCGCCGGGAAGGCGGCAGCGACCAGCGCCTGATGCCGGCCGCTGGCGTCGAGCAGCGCCATGGTCTCCGCGACGACGTTGCCCCGCAGGGTGGAATCGATTTTCTTGACGATGATGTCGAATCCGTCGCCACCCAGATGGCGCACGATTTCGCGCACGCGCGCGGCAGCCTCGGCCGCCGGAAGATGGCGGCTGTCGGTATTGACGGAAACGACGCGGGCGGTTTGCAGCGACGCCGGATCGCAGCGTATCGGCATGGCCACAACCCAGGTTTCGATGCCGAGCGCGGCGAAAGGTCCCGCAGCGTCCATTGCCCCGGTCAGATCATCGGCGACGATGAGTACACGGGGCTGGCGGCTCATCGGATCGCGCCTTCAGGCCGCAATGTGGTCCGCCATCTTGCGGGCATAGGCGATAGCCGCCTGCATGTTCACGTTGCTGGCCTTGCCGGTCCAGGCGATATCGTGCGCCGTGCCATGATCCACCGAAGTGCGGCGAATCGGCAGGCCGAGGCTGATATTCACGGTTTCGTCGAATGCGATCAGTTTGGTCGGAATATGGCCCTGGTCGTGGTATTGCGCGACGACCAGGTCGAACTCGCCCTTGAGCGCGCGGTAAAACACCGTATCGCCGGAAATGGGCCCCTTTACGTCGATGCCTTCCTTCTGCGCGATTTCGATTGCCGGCTGGATGCGTTCGATTTCCTCGCGCCCGAAAATGCCACCTTCGCCGCTGTGCGGGTTGAGACCGGCGACTGCGATGCGCGGTTTGTCGATGCCAAGTTCGCGGAAGTGCCGATGTCCGGCACGGATGGTCGCCACCACCCTGTCGATAGTCGGACGCTCGGCGGCATTCTTCAGCGACTGGTGCGTGGTGACGTGAATCGCGCACAGCTTGTCGCTCGCCAGCAGCATGAATGAGGACTTCGCCCCGGTCAGGTGTGCCAGCAATTCGGTGTGGCCATCGAAGTGGTGTCCGGCCGAGTGCATCGCGGCCTTGTTCAGCGGCGCGGTGACAATCACGGCAATTTTGCCATCGAGCGCCAGTTTGACGGCCTCTTCCACATATCGATAGGCCGCTTCGCCGCCGGCGGCGGAAATTTTGCCGTCTGCAATCTTGTCCTGGTCCTTGCTCGCGACATCCACGACAGGAACTTCGCCGTTTCTGGCGTCGAGTCCATCGACGAACTTCAGTCCGGTCCCCAGCAGTTTGTCGGCCCGTCGTAGCAAGGCGAGATTCCCCACCACGGCGGAAAGCGAACGCGTTGCCGGTGTCATCTGGGCAAGCGTCTTGACGATGATTTCCGGTCCGATGCCGGACGGATCGCCCATGGTAATGCCAATTTTTGCGGTCATGCGATCCTTATGGTTTCAGAAAATACAGACAGGGAAATTATAGCCGAGAGACGCCGGGCGCTCAGGCTGCGCCATGCTCCTCGGGAGCCATGGCCACCCGCACCTCCGCGGCCGTTGCAAGCTCACCGCCACTGTTGGCGATTTTACGCGCGGCGTCCTCGACCAGCTGCAGGTTGGACCGTTCACAGCCCCACACCGCATCTTCCAGCCCGACGCGCACGTGCCCCCCCTCCGCCACCGCGCGCGGGATCATCGGCAACATGTCGACTTGCAGCCCGGCCACCATCCACTGCGCGCCGGGTGCCACCTGGTCGAGCAATTTCAGATAGGCGGTGAGCGCATAATCTTCCGGCGGAAAGCTGAAGGTGTAGCCGCTGGAAAACATGAAGCGATACACCGGCGCCGGACAACTCTCGCGCCAGTGCAATGTCGCGCCCAGGCGCACAAATCCAGGCTCATAGATGGCGTAACTCGGGTGTAATCCGTAGCGCATGGCCAGCTTGAGCCCATGACGCACGTCCTGTTCCTGATTGAGATAGACGAATCCCGGTTTGTCCTCGCGTAATTCGTCATACAGCGAAAAATTGGTCGAGCCGGGATCGACCGCCGCCCATTCGATCAACCCGCGTCGCGCCAGTTCCTCGACGTGCGCGAAACGCTGTTGTGCGGTCTGCACGCCCGATTCAGCGCCCAGGCCAGCAGCCGGAATCGTCGGGTAGACGATGGCGTCTACCTGGCTGCGAATGCCATCAATGATTCTGGCGTAGACATCCGCATCCTGTGTTTGTGTCGCGCTCGCCTCGTCATAGGCATGGGCATGGACGATGGACGCGCCCGCCTTGACGCAGGCGATGCCCTCTTCCACGATCTCCTTCACGGTCACCGGGATACGTGGTTGGGAGCGGCGTGTCCAGGCTCCGTTCAGCGCGACTTCCAGCCAGGTCTTGCCCTGCCCTGTTGCTTGCATATTTTTCGTTATCCGGTTAAATCAAACCAGCGTGACAGCCAGTTCTCCCAGGCCCTCGATCGAGCCGAGCATCTGGTCGCCAATTTTCACGGCGCCGACCCCGGCCGGCGTTCCGGTGTAGATCAGGTCGCCGGGCTTGAGCAGGTAATACTGCGACAGGTAGGCAATCGTGTCCTGGACATTCCAGATCATTTCCTGGATATCCGCCTGCTGACGCATCTCGCCGTTGACCGTCAGGGAAATCCTGCCCGTCGAATGATGGCCGTGGCTCGAAACCGGATGGATCGCCGCGATCGGCGCGGACTCGTCGAAGGCCTTGCCGAAATCCCACGGCCGTCCCATGTCGCGCGCCTTGAATTGCAGGTCGCGACGGGTCATGTCCAGGCCCACCGCGTAGCCAAAGACGAATTCAAGCGCCTTGGCGGCCGGTATGTTGCGGCCCTCGCGCTCGATCGCCACCACCATCTCGATTTCATGATGCAGGTTTTCCGTGCCGGGCGGGTAATGCATCTTGCCGCCGCCCGGCAGCACCGCATCGGCCGGCTTGAGAAAGAAAAACGGCGGCTCTTTTTCCGGATCCTTGCCCATTTCCCGCGCATGGGCGGCGTAATTGCGGCCAACGCAATATATGCGGTGCACCGGGAAGCGTTCCTTGCGGCCGACGATCGGTACGGACGGCACCGGGCCGATACCGAACAACAATTCATTTTCGTTCATGGCTGAATAATTGAGAGTCAGAAAAGAAGGTTGGTCCGCGAGTGCCAGACAGCAGGCCGTCGGCCGCGAACAAGGCGTATTTTTGCACAAATGGCGTGAAGTTCTCCGCGGCCGGCCGCCAGCACTGGCGCGCGCCGCGGCTTATTGCAGCTGTTCCTCCCGCCACAGGCCCAGCGCCCGCTGCACCGGCCGGTCCGAGAAACTGAACAATACCGTCTGTTCCGACGCGTACAGCGCGTAGGCTTGCCAGGAAGGCACGACGAAGGTGTCGCGTGCCGAAAATTCAAAACTCTCGCCGCCGATCACGGCACGCCCGCTTCCCTCGATCACCGAGAAAACGCTGCCGTCCGTGCTGCGATAAGGCAGCCCGCTGAATCCCTTGGGCAGCAACTGGATATAGGCACCCATCGTCGGCATGGCGGCGCCGCCGCTCGCCGGATTGACGAATTCCATCTTGTGGCCATGGCTCGCATGCGGTTTATCGACGCGGGCAAGTTGCATCAGGCTTTCGCGCGACCGCGAATAGGGGTAGGCGAACACTGGCGAAGTCGCATCCTTCGGCTGGAAAGCGATTGGCAGCAGGTTGTTGCCGTAACGCAGCCAGGCGTCGCCTTCCGGGCGCACCACTTCCTGTTCCTCGCGTGGGTATTCCTCGGCGAATCCGGCATCGAAAAAACGCACCAGCGGTATGTCGAGGCCATCGAGCCAGACCACCGGTTCGTCCGCCGCATTGCCATGGTCGTGCCATGTCCACGATGGCGTGATGATGAAATCGCCGGGATGCATGGTCACGCGCTCCCCGTCGACCGCGGTATAGGCGCCGGTACCTTCGACGATCAGTCGCAACGCGGTCTGCGTATGGCGGTGGCTCGGCGCCACTTCGCCGGGAAGGATCAGTTGCCAGCCGGCGTAAAGCGAATTCGTGATCGCTGACTGGCCGGGAATCCCCGGGTTCTCGAGAATCAGCACGCGCCGCACCGCTTCCTTCGCCGTGATCAGGCTGCCCGACTCCATCAGCCAGGGCCGCACTTGCGCGTATTTCCAGATGGCCGGCAGGCAGGGCGATTTCGGCTGGCGCGGCACCAGGGCACTCATCATTTCCCACAGCGGCGTCAGATGCGCCGGCGCAATGCGGCGGTAATATGCCTCCCGCTCCGCGCGGGGGTCCTTCTGCGTCTGGCCCATGTCCCGCCTCCTTGATGCACCGATCCCGTTACGGCGTCGCCATTATCACGACGTCTGGATTTTCGGCAAAGTCAATCCAAAATCCTTCTCGACCAGTTCGGTGACGCGCGACAGAAAATCGGCGCGCATCTCGTCGTTGCTGCGGCTCTTCAGGCCCCAGCGCAGATAGATCTCATTGTTTTTCGACTTGCTGGCGCCGAAAAATCCCGGCGTGATGGGATAGTAACGGTTGATCGCATCCTGCACCGCCGCCTTGCCCGGCTCGGTAGCGATCAATTCCATGCAGAAATCCTTGCCGAACTTGGCATGGAATTTCTCCTCCGGCATGGTTATGCGCGCCAGGTCGCGCAGCGGATGAAAGGAGCAGTGCAGCAAGTCTTCGACCTGGAGAATCTCGGCATAGTCGGCAATCGCCTTGATCACGCAGAATTCCGGCCACGTCTTCAACTGGAACCCGAATATCGTCAGCGGTTTTTTGATTTTTGGATCCATCATTTCCGCCGGCACTCCGATCTGCTCCGCCAGCCCGCGGAAACGAATATGGTGATGGTACTCCTCCATCGCCACGCGGCAGGTCAGCCATTTCGCGTAAGGCGAAGGTGCCAGCGCGATGGCGGGCTCGTCGAATACCTGCGCGCCGTACAACTCGTTCACGGCATGGCTGATGACGATTTTCCTGACGGCGGTCTGGTATTCCTCCGGCTGTTGCGCGAACTCGGCCGCGGTTTTCACGGCAAAGGTGGCGGTTGCAGTCATGAATGCACCTCTCAAACGATCGGTTCGGTATTGAAATATTCGAGGTCGGTGGCGAGATCGGTGAACCCGCTTCCCAACTCGGCGTTGATGGCCAGCGCCAGTGCGGCTTCATCCCACTCGCCTGCGGCCGCCATGAGCGTTCGCGCGACCGGACGCGGTTGCGAAAACAACAGCAGTTCGCGCCCGCGCACGCCAAACAACTGGCCGGTGACCGCGTTCGCGTCCGCACTCAACAAGGCCGCCAGCCTGGCCACATAGTGCGCAGGCACCCGCAGCGCGCGCGCCTTGTAAGAAGCCTGGGCATCATTGGCCGGCAGGATGGATTCGGTCACCCGCGTAGCGGCGAACGGCGCAATCGCATTGCAGGTGACGTTTGAGCGCGACATATCCATCGCGACCACGCGCGTGAGCCCGACCAGTCCAGCCTTGGCCGAGGCATACGCCGACTGTCCGAAATTACCGAACAATCCGGCGCTCGAGACGATATTGACGATGCGTCCGGGCGCGCGGCCGGACTTTTGCTGCTCGCGCATCAATGGCGTGGCCGCCGCGAGCAGCGCGAATGGTGCGGTCAGATTGGTGGCGACGACTTTTTCCCAGTTGTCGCGGCTCGCCTTGAAAATGAAACCGTCGCGCAGAATCGCCGCGTTGTTGATGACGATGTCGATCGCCCCGAACGCCTTGACGACGCTCTGCACGGCGCGCTCCGGGACACCGGCAACGGCCAGGTCTTCGCCAAACGCGAGCGCGCGGGCGCCGAGCTTGGCCGCAAGAGATTCGGCAAGCGCGGGGTCAGGCTCGGTGCCGGCGATCGATACGCCGCTGTCGGCGATGAGTATCGCGGCGCCGCGGCGGTGCAATTCCTCGACGATCGCCAGCCCGATGCCGCGCGCGCCGCCGGTTACGATCGCAACCCTGCCCGCCAAGGTCTGTGCCACGCTCATCGTGCCTCCGCCATTTTTTCAGGATTCTCCGCAGCCGGAAAAAAAGCATCGGCATGGATATCGCGGGATTCGACGCCCCGCTCGCGCACCAGCGTGGTCGCTGCATCGACCATGGGCGGCGGCCCCGCGAAATAGGCCTTGAATCCCGCGAGCGATGCAAAATCCGCCGCAACCGCATCGGTAACCAGGCCGTTTCTTCTTGGCAGCAAGGTCGCCCGGGACTGCGCAACGCCTTCGGACAACACGATGTGCGCCTTGAAGCCGGGATGTCGTTGCTGCAATGCGGCCAATTCCGCCTCGAAGTAAACGTCGCGCTCGGCGCGCACGCCGAAATACAGGTGCAGCGGCCGCCCGAAGCCACCGACCAGTGCCGCCTCGATGATTGATTTGATCGGCGCCAGGCCACTGCCGCCGGCAATACATAGCATCGCACCGGAGTGTTGCGCGCGCAGGTACGACGTGCCGAGCGGACCGGCGACCCTGACCATGCCCCCTGGGTGCAGCCCCCTCGCGACGCGGCCGCTCACCGAATTTGCAGCGGGCATGACGCGAATGTGGAACTCGAGCAGTTTCTCATCCGGCCGGTTTGCCATGGAATAGTCGCGGGCCTGGCCGGGCGCGAATGGAAACTCAAGGCTGGCAAACTGTCCCGCGGAAAACACGAAGGGTCCACCAGAGATAATTTCCAGCCTGAGCCTGAGAATGTCATGCGTAAGTGCCGTCACGTCGGTCACCTTGCAGCCCAGTATGCGCGAGGGATGCACGACAAACTCTTCGGCGTCGAGCCGGCGCACGACGACATCGCTCCACACCTGCGACCGGCACGCGAGCACGATGCCGCGGCCGCGTTCGGCGGCCGACAGCGCGTGTTCGGAGTATTCGAGCTCCATGATGTCGCCGGATACGAACTCGCAACGGCAGGTTCCACAATTGCCGGCCTGGCAGCTGTAGGCAAAACCGACACCGTGCGCGAGCAAGGCGTCTAGCACGGTTTGGCCTTCCTCGGCCGGGACGCTCTGGTTCAGATCGGCGACGGTGACGGTCAGGCTCACGATTGTGGACGGCTGGCGGGGTGGTTGCGGATGGACTACTATCCATGCCAAGTATGGGAAGCAAACCGTTGGATGTCAAACAATCGCGCCGCGCGGGCCAAGGTCGCGCGGCGCCGGACCGCGAACCGCCGGATCTGGGGGTATTGACCGGCCTGATCGGCTACCAGCTGCGGCTGGCGCAGCGCGCGATATTTGCCGATTTCGCCGACACGGTTGGCACTGACGGTATCTCGCCGGGGCTGTTCGGCATCCTCGTCGTCATCGGGCAAAACCCAGGACTGACCCAGCAGGCACTGGCCAATGCCGCCCATCTGGACCGCTCCAGCGTCGTAACCGTGATCGACAAGCTTGAAGACCGCGGCCTGGTGGAGCGCCGCGCAGCCGACCGGCGCAGCAACGGGCTGTTCCTGGCGGCCAAGGGCGCCGCACTGTTGCGCGGCCTGAAGCGCAAGGTGACGCAGCACGAACGCCGGGTTGTCCAGAAACTTTCCTCGCACGAGCGCGCCCAATTGATCGAACTGCTGCAGCGCATCCTGCCGGAACGGCGCTGACCCGGAGACCGCCATGGCCCGAAAACCTGTCAACCGCAAGAAGCCGTTTCGCCCGCGTGGCAAAACACCCGGACTGCCGCCGGGTTCGCTGGTCTACGGTGGGGACACGCTGGCGCTGCCGCGCGTGACCATGCTCGACTACGATGAAAACAGGGTCGTCGAGAAGGAACTGGCACGGGTCGACGACTGCATCCCGTTCAAGGATGCCCAGACCGTGACCTGGATCAACGTCGAGAACATCGCACAGCCTGGACTGCTGGAGAACTTCGGGCGGGTCATGGGTTTCCATGCGCTGATGCTCGAAGACATTCTCCACACCGACCAGCGGCCCAAATTCGAGGATTACGGCAATTACATTTACATCACCGTAAAAATGCTCGACTACGACAGCGCCAAGGATGGAATCGAAATCGAGCAGCTATCGCTGGTTCTTGGACCGAACTACGTCATTTCCTTCCAGGAACGCGCCGGGGATTTCTTCGATCCGCTGCGCGAGCGCATACGCAAATCCCTCGGACGCGTACGCAAGATGGGCAGCGACTATCTGGCCTATGCCATTCTGGACATCATCGTCAACCACTATTTCGTGGTGCTGGAGAAACTCGGCGAGAAAATAGACAAACTCGAAGACGTCGTGATCGACAACCCCGGTCAGGACACGGTGCGCGCGGTACATGCCGTCAAGCGCGAGATGATCTTCGTGCGCAAATCCACCTGGCCCCTGCGCGAAGTCGTGACCAGCCTGCAGCGTTCGGAATCGGCACTGGTGCGCGAATCGAACGCCGCCTACTATCGTGACCTGCACGACCACATCATGCAGGTCACCGATAGCGTGGACACGTTTCGCGACCTGCTCAACGGCATGCTCGACTCCTATTATTCGACCATCACCACGCGCACCAACAGTGTCATGAAAGTGCTGACGCTGTTTTCCGCGATTTTCATGCCGCTGACCTTCATTACCGGCATTTTCGGCATGAACTTCCGGAACTTTCCGGAACTCGAATGGCGCTACGGATTTCAGGGCTCGCTGATCCTGATGGTGACCGTGATTCTCGGCATGGTCGTGATGTTCAAGTGGAAAAAATGGTTATAGATCGACGAGCGGACGGCCACCGGCGGGACCGAAATGCCGCGACCGCCGTCTGCCGAGAACCAGCGGAATTCAGTCCGTCTCTGGGACACGGCCGCGCGCGCGTTTGAGGCTTGCGCGCGTGCGCTTTCCGGCGATGCGCCGCTCCTTCGAGGCGCGTGTCGGACGTGTCGCGATGCGTCTTTTCGGTTTTTCCGACGCAGCCTGCAGCAATCGCGTCAGCCGGCCCAGCGCATCGCGCCGGTTCGCTTCCTGCGTGCGAAAACGCCCGGCATCGATGACCAGCACGTCCTGGATGCTGACGCGCCTGCCGCCAAGCCGGCGCAGGCGTGACTTGACGTCTTCGGCCAGCGAGTTACTGGCGCCGATGTTGAAGCGCAATTCCACCGCGGTGGACACCTTGTTGACGTTCTGTCCTCCAGGCCCGGAAGCCCGCACGTGCCGGAACTCCAGTTCTGCCTCGGGTATCGGGAAGTCACGCAACACAACGCTCCTTTAACTGATTCTTGACGTGCAGGCCGGACATTCTGCCATTCCCGGCAATGCCCTGTTATGCGGCGGCGCAGCACATTGCAACGCGCATCCGGCAACAATTTGGCGGCGCCGGAAAATTGTTTCGGCATGCTTGCAATCGAAAATAATGAGGGCTACATTTGCGACGGGCTTCCTCTAGGGCGCCGCTTGAACAAGAACTCAATAAGCAGGTGGCACGCGAGGGGACAATCAGTACGCCATTAGTTGCGCCCAATCCACTAAATAAAATGAACGGGAGAGAGTTATGAAACGATGGACGTATAAGGGGGTCGCAAAGACCCTGTCCGCAGTCGCTTTCGTCGGTATCGCATCCCAGGCACTGGCAGGAGATGTCACCTGGGATCGGCTGATGAACGCGGACAAGGACGCCAACAATTGGCTCATGTACCACCAGTCCTTCAAGGGCTGGCATTACAGCGGGCTGGACCAGGTCAACGCAGACAACGTCAAGAACCTGCACGTTGCGTGGTTGCATACACCGTCTGCCAGCAAGCGCGGCATTCAGTCCTTCCCGCTGGCTGTTGACGGCGTGCTCTACTACACCAGCTCGTCGGGCCAGGTTTGGGCATTGGACGGTGCGACCGGGGCGGTGATCTGGCGCTATCAGGCCAAGATCGACACCGAGCGCGCAGAAGGAACGTTCTACAACCCTTACAACCGCGGTCTGGCCATCGGCTACGGCAAGGTCTACATCGGCACCGTTGACGGCCGCATGATCGCCCTCGACGCAAAGAACGGCAAAGTGGTCTGGGACAACACCATCCTCAGCGTAGAAAAAGGCAACAAGGGCTTCACAGGCGCACCCGTGATCGTGAAAGACAAGGTCATCATCGGTTCGAACGGCGGCGAGCTGTCCGGCTGCTGCGGCCCGATTTTCGCAGTCAACGCGCAGACCGGCGAAGTGGCATGGCAATTCGACACCATCGGTGGCGACGAGCGTTCCCGCCAGTCCTGGGGCAACGATTCGTGGAAAATCGGCGGCGGCGGTGGCTGGATGACGGGTTCCTATGACCCGAAGACCAACACCGTATGGTGGGGTACCGCCAATCCGGCACCCGACTATGACTATGCCGGCGATAACTGGAAAACCGACGGCCCGCGTCCTGGCGATAACCTCTACAGCTCCTCAGTAGTGGTTCTGGATGCAGACTCCGGCGAACTGAAGTCCTACTTCCAGGAAATGCCGCATGACGCTTGGGACTTTGATGCGGCACCCGGCGAATTTGTGACCCTCGACAAGGGCGGCAAGCATTACATGCTGCACCCGAACAAGGGCGGCATCATTTTCGTCTACAACGCAGATCAGGTTGGCGGCGGCAACCAGCTGAAGGTGGAAAACGCCTACATGCTGGGTGAGACCTACAACTACATCAAGGGTGTGGATCCCAAGACCGGCCAGCTCATCGGCCGTCGCGACCTGCCCGAAGGCAAGCATACCAATGTCTGCCCGGCCATTGACGGGGCGATCAGCTGGAACACCGGTTCGTTCAACCCGGGAACCGGCCTGTACTACAAGATCGGCCAGGAATGGTGCTTCGACATCGAAGTGGTGAAGGCAGACCGTCCGGCTGATTTCTCCGGCCAGGCCTACTTCGGCGCTTCGTGGACGGCGACCCACCCGCAAGGCAAGAAGGCGTACGGCCATGTGACCGGCCGCGACCCGCTGTCCGGCAAGATCAAGTGGCGTACCGAGTTCAAGTACCCGCCGCTGGCCTCGCTGATGTCGACCAAGGGTAACCTGGTATTCGTGCCAGGCGCTGACGGCAACTTCCACGCACTCGATGCCCGTACCGGCAAAGAACTGTGGAAGTTCAACAACGGCATCGGCCACCACGGCGGCGTAATCTCCTACATGGCAGGCGGCAAGCAGTACATCGCCGTCGTGTCCGGTTGGGGCAGCCACGTGTCGGGCAACTACGGCCCGCTGTTCGGCCATCCGTTCACGGAAATGCCGACAGATGCAGGCCAGTTGGTTGTATTCAGCCTGTAATCGAACTGCTGCAGTAAAGCGTTAAGTGCGGGCGGGGGAGCGATCCCTCGCCCGTTTGTTATTCGATCAGACTCACCGCCCTCTTGCGGAGAAACAAATGAAAGCATCACGCAGCAAGAAATTCGCCCTACTCATCGCGTTGATTGCGGGACTGACGGCCATGTCCGCTTATGCCCAGGATCCGACCGATGAGGTCGCAGCCAAGATCGATGAAAAATTCGGCGGCAACATCAAGAAGCTTTTTGCGACGAGATGCAGTTGGTGCCACCAGGGTTACGGCATGAAGCAAGCCGACGGGCCCAAACTCGCCGGCACCAGCAAGTCCGTGGCGCAAGTCATGGCGCAGATCATGAACGGCAAGACACCGATGCCCGGATTCAAAAACCAGCTGTCGTTCGAGCAAGTTCAGGCTCTCGCCGAATACATCAAGGCGCTCCCCGGCAGTTGACGTGCCGCCGAGCCGAAGAAAAAGGGCGGCCCTGGCCGCCCTTTATTATTCCTGCAGTCCTCCTCAATCTACGCGCTTCAGCTCCATCCTCGCGCCGAATCCGCCGTGCTTGCCGTTGCCACGCATTTGCCTGCCGCCTTCGTCCAGCCGCAGTCTCATCACCAGCGGCGCGCCATTTGCCCCGATGGCGGTGAAGGCAAAAGCTTTGCCATCGAACGTCTGCGTGGACAACGCGATCGGCTGCTGCCCGAATTCATCCAGATTCGTGAGCGCGATACTGCCGGAACCATCCTCAGCGATTTCCATTGCCACAATGCCACTGCTCATGCCGATATACCATGGCCCCTTCCACGTCCCGCGTAGCGCGCCGGTATCGGCGGCGGCCGCGCCGGCCAACAGTGCCGCCACCATCACGGCGACAATCCAGAATGCTTTCATTGCGTCCTCCGGCAATTGGCTCCGGCAAAGGCGCCGGGCTCGGTGTAATTCTAACCGCAGGCCCGGCAAATTTCCGGCCGCAGTCATGGCCGCACCTCCTTATATAATGCACTCTGGTTCCCGCACACCGTAACGTCGTATGGAATATTGCAGCGCATGCGGCGCGCGCGTCGAGCAGCGCGTGCCCCCTGGCGATACGCTTCCGCGCGACGTATGCGCGAGTTGCGGCATCGTGCACTACGAAAATCCGAAAATGATCGTGGGTTGTATCCCTGAATGGGAAAACCGCATCCTGCTGTGCCGCCGCGCCATCGAACCGCGCCACGGCTTGTGGACGGTGCCGGCGGGCTTCATGGAAAATCAGGAGACCACGGCAGAAGGGGCCATGCGCGAGACCCTCGAGGAAGCCAACGCGAGAGTGGAGATCCTCGGGCTGTATGCGTTGTTCAACATCCCTCACATCAACCAGGTGTACATGCTGTTTCGTGCCCGGCTTCTCGATGCCGATTTCAGCGCCGGCGCAGAAACGCTGGAAACCAGGCTGTTCGCAGAGGACGAAATCCCCTGGGATGAAATTGCTTTCATTACGGTCCGGCGCACGTTGCGACACTACTTCGATGATCGCCGTGCCGGCGAATTCCGGTTTCACATGGGCACCATCGATCCCATGCCCAAACCCGCGGCAACCTGAAACCGGCCGACGGCCCGCCTACGGCGCACGCAGGGAATCGACGATGTTCAGGCGCGAAGCCCGGGCTGCCGGCAGGAATCCCCCGAGCAATCCCATGAACAGCGCGAAAGCAAGTGACTTTGCGATGATTGCCGGATTCAGCCTGAAAGAAAACGCCAGTTCGGAAAACGACTGCCAATTCATCGTCGAGATCGTCAGGAACTGCATGAAGGACGCCAGTATCAATCCGATGCCGCCACCGATCAGCCCGAGCAGCAATGCCTCCAGAAGGAATACCGCAAGAATGCCGCTGCGGCGAAAACCAAGTGCGCGCAGCGTTCCGATTTCGGCGGTGCGGCTGGCCACCGATGCATACATCGTGATCATGGCGCCTATGGTCGCACCGATCGAGAAGATTACGGACAGAGTCAGTCCGAGATAACCGATGAAATTCGCCAGCACTTCGGACTGCTCGGCGTAGAACACCGATTCGCGCTTGGTTTCCACCGTCAGCCGCGGGTCGGACTCGATGCGCTGTTTGAAGCCTTCGAAACGCGCCGGGTCGTTCAGTTTCAGGACCAGGGAGGAAAAAACCGGCCGGCGAAAAGCCTGCATGAGCTGTTCGACGTCTCCCCAGATCTCCGAATCGAAACCGCTGTTGTTGGCATCGAAGATTCCGACCACGGTCCAGTCGCGCATGCCAAAGCGCAGTTGTTCGCCCGCGCCGGCGCCGCGGAAGCGCGCTGCAATGCCGCTCCCGGCAATAATTTCGGACGACCCGGCCCTGAACATGCGGCCCTGCACGATACGCACCTGGGGACGCAGGTCCCTCCCCTGTGGGCCGACGCCGCGGATGATCACGTTGGACGGTTTTCCCGAATCGCGTTTCAGTAGCGTGATCAGCACGACCATTTCCTTCGATACACGCGCCCGGCCATCCGTTCCGTAGGCGATTTCCGGCTGGCTTTCCACCACGGCAGCCTGGACACGATCGATGCCGCTTTGCACTTCCGTTCCGGCCGAACGCCGCGTGACCACGACATTGTCCGGGGATCCGGTATCGACCAGGGTTTTTTTCAGTCCCTCCTGCAGCATCAGCACGGTGGCAAACACGAATACCACCAGCGCCATGCCGGCGGCGGTGAGCGCGGTCGTCAGCTTGCGCGCGCCCAGATTCTTCACTGTGTACGAATACGGGATCACCATGGATTCGATCTCACCGTCGCGGCACGCGCATCACCGGGAACGGCAAATCCGACAGGACCTGGAACGCACACAGGTGCGCATTCATGCCGGCCTCAGACAGACATGACCTGCTTCCACCCGGGTTTCGTGATTCGTGTGTCCGCATGGAGCCCTCACCCGATATTGCGCAAGCCATCGACGATATGCAATCTGGCTGCGCTCAGACTGGGGAACAGCGCGGCGACCACGCCAACCAGCAGCGCCGCAGCCAACTGCATGATCACGGTGTGACGCGATACGCCGAATACGGGAAACAGCGTTCCCAGCTTGGCGCCAAACCACTCTGCAACCGGATACGTTGCGGCGATGCCGGCAGCGGCGCCGGCCACGGCAATGGCAAGCGACTCACCGAAGATCAGCGCTACCAGTCGGGCCGGGCCGAAGCCGAGCGCCTTCATCGTTGCATACTCCGCCAGACGCTCGCGCGCCGTCATTGCCATGGTGTTCGCCATGACCGCCATGATGATGAAGATCACCAGGAAAGATACAATTTGGATGGCCACCACGATAGCCTCGGTCATGGCAACAAACCCCAGCTGGAATGCCTTTTCGGTTTCGGTCAGGGTTTCGGCGAGCGAATTCCTGAACATCAGGTCGACGGCGGCACTGACCTGCGCCGCGTTGCCCGGCTGATCGATGCCCACGATGTATACGCCAACACTGTTGGCGCGGCGGGGCACCAACTTCTTCAGGGTTTCGTTCAGGTAATCCCAATGGAAGAAGAACTGTGACGTATCCGTCTTGGCATCGGCACCGTCGTAGATAGCGCGGACGACAAACTCCCAGGTGCCGGGGAAAATGGTGCCGCGCAGGGGCACCGTGTCGCCAACCCGAAAACCGTATTGCTGCGCGAGCTTGCGTCCGACTATGCAGCCCTTGCGATCGCGCATGAACGCCGTCATGTTTTCGGCCGCAATCCGGTATTCAGGGTAAAGCGGAAAATAAGTCGGCGCATCCACCGCAAACTGCGGAAAGAAATTCCTTTCGGAGACATATATGCCACCAAACCAATTGGCGTGGCTGACCTCCTTCACCCCTGCAACCGTGCGGATACGTGCGCTGTAAGTTAT
Organism: Betaproteobacteria bacterium; assembly: GCA_039931685.1. GTDB lineage: Bacteria > Pseudomonadota > Gammaproteobacteria > Burkholderiales > JACQAP01 > JACQAP01. Next base: position 23,122 of record JBDTRK010000005.1, read on the forward strand.
CGGCAGGGGAAAAACGAGGGAGATTGCGTTGCGCGTAACCAGCCGAGTCGTAGACGCGTTCTCGGCCCCGGCAAACCACGCCTCCACTACCGTGCGCAGCAGGCCGAATGCCAGGATGGCGACGAATATGCCGAGCAGGGTGAGTCCGGTGCGCAGGCGATGGCGCAGGGCGTTGCGCAAGATCAGCTTCAGGAAGTACATGCACTCACCGCGTCAAAACCGCTCACTGATTGCGCCTGGAATCGTGCACGGTTAGGTGGTCGACATGGCGGCTTCGACCAACTCACCTTTGTCCAGGTTCATGATCAGGTTGGCACGCTGTGCCGCACGCTGATCGTGGGTGACCATTACGATGGTCTTTCCCATCTCGCGATTCAGCCTCTCAAGCAGTCCAAGGATATCTCCGGCCGATACCCGGTCCAGATCGCCGGTCGGCTCGTCGGCAACGATCAGCAAAGGATCCGTGATGATGGCGCGCGCGATGGCAACGCGTTGCTGCTGCCCGCCGGATAGCTCGGAAGGATAATGTGCCGCTCGGTCAGTCAGGCTGACCATTTGTAGCGCAAGCTCCACCCGCTCGCGCCTGTCGCGACGGCCCAGTCTGGTCAGCAGCAGTGGCAGCTCGACGTTTTCGAAGGCGGTAAGCACCGGCATCAAGTTATAGAACTGAAAAATAAACCCGATATTGGCCGCGCGCCAATCCGCCAGCGCGGACTCTGAAAGTAGGGAGATGTCCTGCGAGTCGATGCGCAACTGGCCGCTGTCGGGCTTATCGATTCCGGCGATAAGGTTGAGCAATGTGCTCTTGCCGGACCCAGACGGACCCATCAGGGCCAGAAATTCACCCTGCGCAATGTCGAAACTCAGGTCATGCAATACCGCAATGACCTGGCCGCCACGGCGGTAGGATTTGAACAACCGGCGTATCTCGACAATCGGCGGATTGCCCATCTACTTGGCGGCTAGCTTGACGGCAACGCCATCGCGCAGTTTGTCGACCGGCTTCAGGACCACTTTTTCGCCGGGCTGCGGGCCGCTACGAATTTCGACGAGGTCTCCGATCCTTGCACCGGTTTCGACGGGAACGGCAACGACTTTGTCCTGCCTGACAACGAACACGACGTCGCGACCGTCCCGCTTCGCGATTGCCGCCGGGTCGAGCGCCGGCCGCGCCGTGCGCTCGTCATTGGCGATCTCTCGGGTCAGGAAAGCCGCCTTGGCGCTCATTTCCGGCAGCACGCGATCATCCGGGTCGAGGAAGCGGATCTTGGTCATCACCGTCGCCTTGGCTCGGTCCACCGTCGGGACGGTGCGGCTGACCTCCCCACGGAATCGTTTGTCGGGTAGCGCGTCCAGCTGAATCTCCACCGGTTGGCCAATATGCACCTTGGAAAGACTGGATTCGGAAACGTCGGCCTCAACTTCCAGCGTCGTCATGTCGGCCATGGTAACCACTGCGCCCTTGCTGTCGAGCGCCGAGGAGAATGGCGTGACGATATCCCCGACATTGGCGGCCTTGGTCAGCACGACGCCGTCGAATGGCGCCCGAATGAGCGTTTGTTCGACGCCCACCTGTGCACCGCGCAGGTTTGCCACAGCTGCGGCGATCGCCGCCTGCAGGCTGGCAATCTGTGCGGTGGATTTGTTATAACGTGCCACGGCCACATCGTGGGAAGCCTGCGAGACAAAACCTTCCGCCAGCAGGCCCTGGGAACGCTTCAATGCCGTTTCCGCGTCCTTCTGCTCGGCCTGGCCCTGCGCCAGATTGGCACGTGCCACCTGTACATTGGCGGCAGCTTGCTCGCGCGTAGCCTTCACATCCATGTCTTCCAGGCGCGCAATGACATCATTCTTGCGCACGCGGCTGCCTTCCTGCACCCCGAGCCACACCAGGCGGCCGGTCGCTTTCGACGCAACCGCGGCCTTGCGTTGTGCCACGACATAACCTGTCGCGTTCAGAATGGTGAAGCCTTGTGATGGATAGGCCATCGTGACCGTCGCCGTCTGCACCTCGACAGGCGCGGCGGCGACACGAAAATAAACAGCCGCGGCAGCCAGTGCGGCGGCGGCGACCAGGGAAGTCAACACCAGCGGCCGCCTCCATCGACCACCGCGCCCCGCCGCGCCTGTGGCCGCATTCGTGCGGTCAATTTTCAGTCTGCTCAGATCTGTCGTATCCAAACGCGTTCACCAGGTTTCATTGCACCATTATGGCGGAACCCATGGCGTTGGATCGATGCGCTTCGAATACGTGCGCCAGATTCAAAAAAAAAGCGGCGCGAATGCGCCGCCTGCAGATTGCCTTGCTCAATCAGCGCGCGAACTACCAGCTGACTTCTTTTTCCGCTGTGGCTGAAATCTTGTGGATGCTCAGGTCGGCGCCCATGAACTCCTGTTCTGCGTCCAGTCGGATCCCCACCGCCGCTTTCAAGGTCCCGTAAATTAATAATGCACCGCTTACGGCAATGGCAACGCCGAGCACCGAGCCGGCCAACTGCGACAGCATGCTTACCCCTCCCAGTCCGCCGAAAGCCTTGAGGCCGAAAATGCCGGCGGCGATCCCTCCCCACAATCCACAGAGCCCGTGCAGGGGCCAGACGCCGAGCACATCGTCGATCTTCCAGCGATTCTGCGTCACCGTAAACATGAATACGAAGAGGACGCCGGCAATGATTCCAGTTGCCAGGCCACCAAGTGGATGCATCAGATCCGACCCCGCGCAAATCGCGACCAGCCCGGCGAGCGGACCGTTATGGACGAAACCGGGGTCATTGCGGCCCGCGATCAATGCGCCGATGGTACCGCCCGCCATGGCCATTAGAGAGTTCACGGCAACCAGGCCGCTGATCTTGTCGATGGCTTGTGCCGACATTACATTGAAGCCAAACCAGCCAACCGTGAGAATCCACGCGCCCAGCGCCAGAAACGGGATGCTTGACGGCGGATGGGCCGCGACGCCGCCTTCTTTGTTATAACGACCGCGCCTGGCGCCGAGCAGCAGCGCGGCGATCAGGCCGACCCATCCACCCACCGCGTGAACGACGATGGATCCGGCGAAATCATGGAAAGGCGCACCGAAACTGGACTCCAGCCACCCCTGGATGCCGTAATTGCCATTCCATGCGATCCCTTCGAACAGCGGATAGAGAAAGCCCACCAACATGAAAGTCGCTGCCAACTGTGGATTGAATTTCGCGCGCTCGGCGATGCCGCCCGATACGATCGCGGGAATCGCGGCGGCGAAGGTCAGCAGAAAAAAGAACTTGACCAGCTGATAGCCGCTGCCGACCGCCAGGGCATCCGCAGACGAGAAGAAATGAACCCCGTATGCAATCGAGTAGCCGATGAAGAAGTAGGCGATGGTCGACACTGAAAAATCGACCAGTATCTTGACCAGTGCATTGACCTGATTTTTCTTCCGCACAGTTCCGAGTTCGAGAAAAGCAAATCCGGCGTGCATTGCCAGAACCATGATGGCGCCCAGCAATATGAAAAGTGCATCACTACTTATTTTTAGGTTCTCCATGCTCCCCCCTCTATTTTTTCGGAAACTCGCAAAAACCTCGCATTCGCATGCAATAGCTGTTCCTTATTGTCTAAGCTATTGTGTAATAATTGATTTATATTATTTTCCGTTTACGACAATCAAATAAAAGCTCTACTATGGTGCCTTATCGTCCGGATGCGCACTATTGTGATGCCTCTTACCAGCCGAACCTTCTCCCGAACATCGCTCCAGCGTTCCGAAGCGAGTTGGAGGCGCATGTCCCGCAGTTTATAGTGCCGTCAGATCACGCGAAAAATCATGCCTGCCAATACTCCAGCACCTGCATCTCAAGCCGAAATGCGAAAGCAGACTGCGGGCGCGACGCCGCCGCCGGCAGGTCCCGCCAAAACCCAGAAGATACCGGACCGCAAGCTCACCATCGACCAATTGCTCGCGGATCTGGTCGCAGACAAGCTGGTCGCGGCGGATGTCGCCGAAAAACTGCTCGCGCTGCGGCACAATCTGCGCAGCAGCGACATCCATCCGCTGATTATCCTCGCCGACCAGAAATGGAAGGATCCGCGTAATCCCAAGAAACTGCTGACCCTGGAAGTGCTGACTGAATGGCTGGCGGGCAAGGTAGACCTCCCCTACCTGCATATTGATCCTTTCAAGATCGACTTCGCCGCAGTCACCAAGGTCATGTCCAACGCCTACGCCGAGCGCTTCAAGATTCTGCCGGTGCAAGTGAACTCGACCGAAGCCGTGATCGCCACCTGTGAACCCCATGTTCGCGAATGGGAGGCTGAACTCGCGCGCATCATGCGTCTTGACATCAAGCGGGTCATCGCCAATCCACAGGACATCAACGGCTTCCTCGTGGAGTTCTACAATCTGGCGCGCTCGGTCAAGAGCGCCAGCGCACTTCACGGAGCAGCCCTCTCCGACATCACCAATTTCGAGCAACTGGTCCAGCTTGGCACCAGCGGCAAGCTCGATGCCAACGACCAGCACATCGTCCGGCTGGTGGACTGGCTGCTGCAGTATGCGTTCGAGGAAGGCGCGAGCGACATCCACGTGGAACCACGGCGCGACGTCGCCAACGTACGCTTCCGCATCGACGGCGTGCTGCATCAGGTCTATCAGATTCCCACGCCGGTCGTCGCCGCGATGACCAGCCGCATCAAGATCCTTGGGCGCATGGACGTCGTGGAAAAGCGGCGCCCACAGGATGGCCGCATCAAGACTCGCACATCGGAAGGCGAGGAAATCGAACTGCGGCTGTCGACCATGCCGACCGCATTCGGCGAAAAACTGGTCATGCGGATTTTCAACCCGGACGTCATCGTCAAGGACTACAAGGATCTCGGCTTCTCGGACGAAGACCGGGAACGCTGGCAAACAGTGGTCAAACAACCACACGGCATTGTCCTCGTCACGGGTCCGACCGGATCGGGCAAGACGACGACGTTGTACTCGACGCTTAAACTCCTGGCTCAGCCCGACGTCAATGTCTGCACCATAGAAGATCCAATCGAAATGATTGAACCCGCGTTCAACCAGATGCAGGTCCAAAGCGCCATCGGACTGGATTTTGCGGCCGGCATCCGCACGCTCATGCGGCAGGACCCGGACATCGTAATGGTCGGCGAAATTCGCGATCTGGAGACCGCCGATATGGCGATCCAGGCCGCACTGACCGGACATCTGGTCTTGTCCACGCTGCACACCAACGATTCTGCGTCTGCCGTCACGCGCCTGCTTGACCTCGGCGTACCGCCCTACCTCCTTCACTCGACCATTCTTGGCATCATGGCGCAGCGCCTGGTGCGGACGCTGTGCCCACATTGCCGCGAAGCCACACAAATCGACGCGGATACCTGGAACATGCTGATCGCACCATGGCAGGCGGAAAAACCGCAACAAATGTATCTGGCGAAGGGCTGCCTGGAATGCCGCATGACCGGATATGCCGGCCGCATTGGCATTTACGAGATCCTGCTCATGACGCCTGCACAGCGCCCCCTGGTCACCGTCGGCGCAGATTTCACGCAGATACGCGACCAGGCGTACCGGGACGGCATGAAGCCACTGCGCATCTCCGGCGCCATGAAAGTCGCAGCCGGCGTGACGACCGTGGATGAAGTGCTCAAGGTCGCCCCACCAATTGGCGGAGACCGCCGCAAGAAACCGTAACGGACCTCGCTTGCGGCCAGCGCTCGCGACCCGCGGCATTGCGGCATATCGGCCGGTCGGTTGGTCGGTCGGTCGGTCCGGCAGTCTGGTCGCCGGGCCCGCATACAAATTCCCGAATTGCCGGATTTCCCCTTCGACCACACGTTTAGATCACAAAAATGAAAGACACCCTGAAGCCAGGCCTCACCCACTCCTTCCGTTTCCGCGTTCCCACCAACAAGACGGTCCCGCATCTTTACCCGGAATCCGATATGTTCCGGGAAATGCCGGAAGTGCTGGCGACCGGCTTCATGATCGGCCTTCTCGAGTGGGCCTGCGTGGAAACCCTGCGCCCGCATCTTGACTGGCCGGCCGAACAAACGCTCGGCACCCACGTCAATTTTTCGCACGAGGCTGCCACGCCACCGGGTCTGCTGGTCACGGTTGATGTGCGCCTGGAAAAGATCGAAGGTCGCAGGCTCGTTTTCCACGTTGAGGCCCACGACGGGGTCGATCGTATTTCATCCGGAACCCACGAACGCTTCGTCATCGACGCAGCCCGCTTCCGCAGCAAAATGGCGCAGAAGGCGGAAAAGGCACAGGCTTGAAACGGCATGCTGCATCAGGCTTGTTGCGATCTACCGCGAATGCATTAGGCGCATGAGAGCGAACCCACCGTCGATTTATCGCACCATGGGCGAATGCGCCGTGCTCGCTGCCGTGTATACCGCAGCAGGCATCGGCGGTCTGCATTTCGCATTCTTCAATTCCGTCGTGACCACGGTTTGGCCGCCCTCGGGCATTGCGCTGGCCGCGTTGTTGTTGTTCGGAATGCGGCTCGCGCCGGGCGTCGCCATTGGCGCCTTCGCCGTGAATCTGTGGAGTTCGGGTACCGTCATTGGCGCTTTCGGCGTAGCGATTGGCAATACCCTGGCAGTCGCTGTAGGGGTCATGGCACTGACCCGTTATTTCGGCTTCGACAGTCGCATGACCAGGCTGCGGGACATTGTCGTGATGCTTTTCGTCGGGGCCGCGGCCAGCCCGCTGATCGCAGCCACAATCGGACCGTTCATGTTGATGGTTGGCGGCGCAATTTCACCGCATGAATACCCGAGCGTGTGGCTGTTCTGGTGGCTGGGCGATTCCCTCGGGGTCATCCTGTTCACGCCGCTGATCCTCGCCTGGTACAAGACGTCGCTTCAGGCAACCAGTCGGGACAGGCTGGCGATCGGACTCATCATCGTGCAGGCCTTTACTGCATTTCTCATCTTTTACGGCCTGCTGAGCGAACCCTTCAACACTCAACGTGTAACTTATGCGTTGCTGCCGATCGTCATCTGGCTGGCGCTAGCTTGTCCGCTGCGCTACACCGCAACGGCGAACATTCTGTTGTTCTTTATCGCTATCAGCGGAACCGCTGCCGGGCTTGGCCCCTACGCGGCCGGCGACATCGTCGGCAACGCCCTCTCGCTGCATGTGTTTCTGGTTGTCGTGACTTACACGACATCCCTTGTCGCCGGCGTCAACGCCGAACGCATCGAGGCCCTCACCAGGACTCGCGAAAGCGCCGATCGCTTCCGTAATCTGCTGGATCTATCGGCAGATTGGTACTGGGAGCAGGATGATCAGTTTCGGTTTACCTCGCGCGCCGGTCAGGGCCTGGAAAACAAAGGCTTCAGGCTTGACGAAGGCTTGGGCAAGACGCGCTGGGAACTCGACGTGGAGGGAATGACTGAAGCGGACTGGGCACCACACAAGGCGACGCTCAGGGCCCATCGACCGTTCCGGGATTTCGTGCTCAGACGCCGCAATAGCGACGGCAAGCTGTTATATGTAAGTCAGAGCGGCGAGCCGGTCTTCGACAAAGAGGGTCGCTTCAAAGGCTTTCGTGGCGTTGGTCGCGACATTACTGAACGAGAGCTGGCGCAACGGGCATTGCAGGAAAGCGAAGCGCGCTTCCGCAGCCTTACCGAGTTGTCTTCGGACTGGTACTGGGAACAGGACCCGGAGCTGAACTTTACTTTTGTTTCCGACGCAATCTATGCCGTATCGAGCATCGATGCCAGCTTGCGTCGCGGAAGAAAGCGCTGGGAGATCCCGGGTCTGAGATTCGATCCGGTGACGCTCGAAGAACACAAGAAGTTGCTTTCCGAGCGCATGCCCTTCCGCGACTTCCGTTACATCAGGGTGATGCCCGACGGTCATCCGCGGCACATTTCCGTCACGGGAGCACCTCTGTTCGATTCCGACGGCAAGTTCACCGGCTATCGCGGCGTCGGCAGGGAAGTTACTGCCGAGGTCACCGCCGAGCAACGCCTCGCCCGGCTTCGCGATTTCTATGCAGCCTTGTCGAAAGGCAACAATGCCATCATTCATGCGACGAATGAGCGGCAGTTGTTCGACGAAGTCTGCAACATTGCGGTGACCTACGGACGAGTCATTTTCGCGCGCATCTGCCTGATCAACAGGCAAACTGGAGTACTGGACGACATCGCCATCGCCGGAAACCACAAGGCCTACTCCGGACGCGTGCCGATCTCGACCGACCCCGACCGACCCGAAGGCCGCGGACCGACGGCCATCGCGCTGCGCACCAACGTACCCGACGTATGTAACGACATCGAAAGCGATCCGCGCAATGAACTATGGCGCCCGTCCATGATGCACGCCGGGGTGCGCTCCTACGTCGTCTTTCCGCTTAGTCGAAACAGTGAAGTCGTCGGTTCGATGCATATCTACGCCGCGGAAAAAAACTGGTTCGACGACGATCTGGTAGCGCTGATCACCGAACTGAGTGCGAACCTGTCTTTCGCATTGGACAATTTTTCTCGGGAACAGGCGCGCAGGAGCGCGGAGCTGGCGCTACGCGCCAGCGAACAGCGCTTTCGCGACTTTGCCGAAGCCGCCGGTGAGTTCGTCTGGGAAAACGATCTCGAAGGCCGCTTCACTTATGTTTCGCCTCGCGTACTGGAATACACCGGCTATGCGCCGGAAGAGCTCGTCGGTCACACTGCGATCGAGTTCATGCCCCCCGGGGAAGGCGTGCGGGTCCGGCAATGGTTGACGGAAAACATGAACGCGGACCGCGCAATCCGCGGCATGGAGCACATGTTCCTGTCCAAGTCCGGCGAAATTTTATGGATGCAGGTCAGTGCTGTGTCGATCTGGGACGAGAACGGACGGCCGCTCGGCCAGCGCGGCACGACACGCGATATTTCCTCAGTCAAGCGCTCCGAAGCGCGCATCAGCTATCTCGCCACTCGGGATCCGCTGACTGAACTACCCAACAGATTGCTGTTCAACGACCGCCTTGAGCAAGGCCTGATCGCCGCGCGGCGCAAGCGCGACAAGCTCGGCGTGCTGTTTCTCGACCTGGATCGCTTCAAGAACATCAATGACTCGCTTGGCCACCACATCGGAGATCTGCTGCTCAAGGAAATCGCCTTGCGCATGGCGGCGTGCATTCGCAAAGGGGACACGCTCTCGCGCCTCGGCGGCGATGAATTTGTCGTGACGCTCGAAGGCCTGGCGCAGGCCGAAGACGCGGCACAGGTCGCCCTCAAGATCATCTCGACCATGCGAAAGCCTGTCGACGTGGATGGCCATACCCTGAACACATCATGCAGCGTTGGCATCAGCATCTTTCCAGACGACGCGGAAAACAGCCTCGAATTGATGAAGAATGCCGATACCGCCATGTATCACGCCAAGGAGCAGGGCCGAAACAATTTCAAGTTCTTCTCTCCGGAGATGAACCAGCGCGCGGTGGAACGTCATCGCCTCGAAACCGAACTGCGTCTGGCAATCGAGCAGGAGCAATTCGTCCTGCACTATCAGCCACAAGCGGATTTGAGAACCGGGCGGTTGATCGGCATGGAAGCGCTGATTCGCTGGCAGCACCCGGAGCGTGGCCTTGTGCCGCCGATGAGCTTCATCCCGGTTGCCGAAGAATCCGGGCTGATCGATCTCATCGGTGGCTGGGCGCTGCGCAGCGCCTGCGCGCAGAACCGGGCATGGCAGCAGGCTGGTTTTCCCCGTCTCAAAGTCGCGGTCAACATCTCGGCCCGCCAGCTCGACGATCCGGACGCGCTTGCCGACGAAGTGATGAAGTTGCTGGGCGAAACGCACCTGGATGCGCAATACCTCGAACTGGAAATGACCGAGAGCGTGCTGTTGAAAAATGTCAACGAAAACGTTGCCGTGCTGCGACGTCTCGGACAGGCCGGCGTCCGCATGGCCGTCGATGACTTTGGCACCGGATACTCGTCACTTGCCTATCTCAAGCAACTGCCGATCGACACGTTGAAAATCGATCGCAGTTTTGTGCGCGACATCGAGACCGACCCCGACGACGCCGCGATCATCCAGGCGATTATTGCCATGGCCCACGGACTCGATCTGCGAGTGACAGCGGAAGGGGTGGAAACCGCAGGCCAGCTCGCCGCGCTGCGCAAGCTTGGTTGCGATGAGTTCCAGGGTTATTTGCTGGCAAAGCCTTTGCCAACCGCAGATTTCCTGACCACACTTCTCGAACCCCTGCGTGCCGACCGGTAAGGTAAATCAACGCGACCGTTCTTCCCAGCTATCGCGCGAGCGCACGCATGGCCTTTTCCAGGCCTTCCAGGGTCAGCGGATACATGCGATCGCTCATCAGGTTGCGCACCATGCCGATGGATTCGTAGTAATCCCAGCGGTCCTGCGGGGTCGGATTGAGCCATGCGGCGTGCGGATAGACGTTAAGCATGCGCTGCAGCCAGACCGCCCCGGCCTCATCGTTCTGGTGCTCGACGCTGCCGCCCGGATAGCCGATTTCATATGGGCTCATGGTTGCGTCGCCAACGAAGATAAGCTTGTAATCGTGCGGGTACTTGTGCAGGACCTGAAACGTCGGCGTGCGCTCCGAGTTACGGCGGCGATTGTCGCGCCAAACCGACTCGTAGAGAAAATTATGGAAGTAGAAGTACTCCAGATGCTTGAATTCCACGCGCGCAGCCGAGAATAATTCCTCGCATATGCGAACGTAGTCCTCCATCGATCCGCCGACGTCCAGGAACAGGAGCACCTTCACGGCATTGTGGCGCTCCGGCACCATCTTGATGTCGAGGTAGCCGGCGTTCCTGGCCGTGGAGCGAATCGTGTCATCCAGGTCGAGTTCGTCAGCCGCGCCGTCGCGCGCGAATTTGCGCAATCGCCTGAGCGCAACCTTGATGTTGCGAACACCCAGTTCAAGCGAGTCGTCGAGGTTGCGGTACTCGCGCTTGTCCCAGACCTTGACCGCGCTGCGATTGCGCGAACCGTCCTGGCCGATGCGCACGCCTTCCGGGTTGTAGCCATAAGCACCGAACGGCGAGGTGCCGCCGGTGCCGATCCATTTCGAGCCGCCCTGGTGCCGGCCCTTCTGCTCCTCAAGGCGTTTGCGCAGCGTCTCCATGAGCTTTTCCCAGCCGCCCAGCGATTCGACCAGTTTCTTTTCCTCCTCCGTGAGCAGCAATTCCGCCTGCCTGCGCAGCCATTCCTCGGGGATTTCGACGCTCACGCCGTCGGGTGGTGATGCGATGCCCTTGAAGTAGGCGGCGAAGGCGCGATCGAACTTGTCGTATTTCGCCTCGTCCTTGACCAGGCAGGCGCGCGCGAGGTAATAGAACTCGTCCAGACTGCCCGAGCTGACGTGTTTTTGCAGGGCTTCCATCAGCGTCAGGTATTCCCTGACCGACGCCGGCACGCCGCCTTCGCGCAGCTTCAGGAAAAAATCTGTCAGCAAGTGCTGTTGCTCCTGCCAGGGCGGGCGATGCGGATCATTGCGAACGCAACCTGGCCAGCGTAATGACTTCCAGCCAGCGCAATTCAGTGGACGGATCGCTGCCGGGCGGAACGCGCTGGCTCAATTCCGGCCAGACGTCGCGCGCGCGACCGGTTTCCCCACGCGCAAGATGGCCGAGGATCATCGCGCCGGCCGCATAGTACGTATCCCGTGCCGGTGACTCCACAGTTGCCCTTTTCAGCAATTCTCCTCCATGCTCGATCATCGCCTGGGCATCGCGCGCGCCGACCGCGACCAGCAGCCGGTACCAGTGCTGTGCCTCCGGCGTCAGGCGTTCACGGCAACGCGCGGGCAGCAGCTTGTTCCAGAACAGCGCCGCCTTGTCACGATCCATGTAAGGTGTGACGAAGCGTCCCACGTGAACCCACGCCGACTGCCAGACCCTGGGCGCGCTCGCGCCGCAATCCTGCACGCCCAGGCGCGCCATGGCCACGGCATCGCGCATGTGCGCAAGCACGATGTCGTCCTGTCCTTCGATGACAAAGCGCATAACCAGCTGGGCCAGGCTGCGCGCCGACGGATTCTGGATTGACAGGCGCTTCCACGCCACTTCGTCGTGCGCCCCGTCCGACAGCATGGCGTCGATCGGCAGGTCGGTGATCAGCAACAGCACCGGCTCCGCCGCCTTCAGGTTCATGAAGCGCGCGCGCGCGGCGCGGTTATCAATAAACGGAAAATAATCCGAATTGACCGGCGCCCGGGAAATGCCGAAGAACGGATCCAGCAAGGCCTTGCCGCTGACCCGTCGCGCGCGCACGTCGTCGGTACTGAGGACGGCCATGCGGGCGAGGTCTTCGCGCAGCTCCGGCAGCGCGAAAACGCGCTCCTGCGGCAGGTCGAGTCTGGCATTCTTTCTTGCCACGATGAGTATGTTGTCGCGGTCGGCGATGTAGATCGCGTAATCCGTGAACCACGGCGACAAGGCCTTCGTTACCGATGCCACGGAGGCGAAATCGATTTCGTAAAGTTGCACCCATTGCACCAGCACGCCACCGTCGTTCAGGTGTCCCGCCACGTGTCGGTAAAATTCCTCGGTAAACAGGGATGCGATACCGCTGACCCACGGATTGGAGGGCTCGGAAACAATGATGTCGTATTGTTTGTTGGCCACCGAGAAATAAGTCTTCGCATCCTCGATATGGATGCTGCTCCTCGGGTCTTCATAGGCCTTGCGGTTGCGCGGGAAGAAGCCCCTGCGCGCCGCCTCGATCATGCGTTCCTCGATTTCGATGGTATCGACCCGCTCGAGCCCGGGATCCGACAGCAGGATCTGCGTCGTCATGCCGGAACCGAAACCGACAACGGCGGCCGTCTTCGGCGCCGGATGAAGCATCAGTGGCAGCGCCCCCAGCAGTGTTTGCGTGACCTCGTCCACGCCCGCGGGGCCGGGACCCATGTTGACGGATGCGTCGAATTTGCCGTTCGTGGCCAGGCTGACTTCCGATCCCCTGCGGCTGACGCTGACATTCGCCGTTTTACCGTCCCGCAAATACAAGACTTCATCCTGGGATGAGCGGGCGTAACCGTAACGGAATACGCCGGAAGTTATCGTGAGCGGATCGACGTTGGCCGCCAGATAGGTGAACGCAAACGCCACCGCGCCGATGACGGCCGCGATCGTTGTTCGGCGCACGCGTGCGGGCGGAGCCAGTGTCGCGAATAGCAGCAATCCCAGACCCAAATCCATCGCCGCACCGGCGAAAATCACGCCTTTGGCATTGAATGCCGGCATGAACACATGTGTGGCGAGCACGATGCCGGCGATGGCGCCCACCGTATTTGCCGCATACACGGCACCGATCGCGCGCTCACCCGCGCCCGCGCGCAGGGCCGCGAAGGTGATGACCGGCAGCGTCATCCCGGCGCAGAAAGTGGCCGGCAGCATGAGCAGCGATGCGATGGCGTGGCTGGCCCAGTTGAAGCCGGTATAGCCGGATTCGGTGCGGGCGAACGTGTTCATCACCACGCTCATCCAGTCGAACGTGCGGCCGTAGACAAACAGCGTGGCCAGCGCCAGCAGGCCCATCGCCACTTGAATGACGGCGAGTAAATTGCGCAAGTCGGCGGTCGATTCGATTCGCCGTCGGATCCACAGGCCACCCAGCGCGAGGCCGAGAATGAAGGACGACAACATGAGTTCGAACGCGTGCGTGCTCGCGCCGAGCACCAGGCTGAGCATCCTCAGCCAACCGATCTCGTAGCAGAATGACGCCATGCCCGTGACCAGCGAGGCGACGAGCAGCAGGCGGTAATCCACGATCGCGCCGCCCGCCACCGGGCGCCCGGCCGCCGGGGCCCTACCCGGCGCTTCGGGCAGGCTCATGTCCCTGACCAGCAACCAGGTCGCGAATGCCACGACAATATTCAGCAGCCCTGCGGTCATGATGGTGCCCGGCAGGCCGACGTTTGGAATCAGCAGGAATCCGCTCGCCAGCACGCCGATCGCGCCACCGAGGCTGTTGGTGAAATAGAGCATGGACAGGCTGCGGCCGGCCCGGTCCGGCGCGTGGCGGATGAATCCGGCACTCATCAGTGGGAACGTCATGCCCAGCAGGATGGATTGCGGCAGCAGCATGAGCGCGCCAAGCCCCCATTTGTAGGCATGCACCGCGGCGGGTGAACCCAGATTGGGAATGACGTGGGCGAAGGAAACCTGGGTAATGCGGTCGAAGGCGCCGTGAAACAGCAACGCCAGCAGCCCGGTGATGGCTTCGACCACCGCGTAGGCCAGCAGCACCCGCTTCCAGCGCGCGGAAAAACGGCCTGCCAGCAGCGATCCGATGGCCAGGCCGCCCATGAAGATCACGAGCACCAACACCTGGGAATACGCCGCATGACCGAGAAACAGCTTCAGGTAATGGCTCCAGATCGATTCGTAGATCAATCCGGAAAAGCCGGAAAGCGTAAAGATGCAGAGCAGCGCGACGGGTGCGGGAATTCTGCGCATGTATTGTGATCCTTTCATGTGTAGTGCCGTGTCATTGTCCGAAGAGAATACCGGTCGGCGGTCTAGCCGGTGCGCGTACCGGCAATCTCTTGCCCGCCGGGATCGTAAACCACGACGCGATCGCGTCCCAACGCCTTGGCCAGGTAGAGCGCCCGGTCGGCATTTCGCAGCAGATCCTCGGTCGAGCTGCCATGATCCGGAAATACTGCAATTCCCACCGACAGCGTGCAGCGGAAGATACCCTTCTCCGCCAACACATCCGTCTGCGCGAACATCTGCCGCCAGCGCTCTGCCCGCACCCGCGCCGACTCCAGATTCATCTTCGGCAGCAACAGCACGAATTCCTCGCCGCCATAACGGCAGGCCACGTCGCTGCGTCGGGCTTCATTGCGCAGGATGTCCGCCAGCATTTTGAGCACTTTGTCGCCGGTCTGGTGTCCATGGGTGTCGTTGACGCGCTTGAAGTGGTCGATGTCGATCATCATTATGGACAGCGGCGTAAACTCGCGCACCGCCCTCGCGATTTCGCCTGGCAGGGCGTCGTCGAGGTAGCGCCGGTTGTACATTCCGGTCAGCGGATCGCGCATGACCTGCTCGCGCAACTGCGCCTGCAGCGCATGGATGTCATCCAGTCGCAGCTTGAGCTTTACGTTTGCTTCCTCCAGCGCCGCCCGCGAGCGCAGCCGCTCGGTGACATCCTGGGCCAGGGAGAACACCGTTTCCGGCCGGCCATCGGTGCCGGCCACGACCGTGTTATGCCATTCGACTTCGATGGTCCGGCCATCCTTGGTCAGGTTGGAGTTCAACGAATGGCTCTCGATGCCCAGCTCGATGGCCTGCTCGACGATCTTTCCCACTTGCACGCGCGCATCCTGCGGGACCATGAACGTCAGCAAGTCGCGCCCCTGCACCTCGCTCTGGCTCCAGCCGAACACCTCCTGGGCCTGCTTGTTCCAGCCGGTGATCTGGCGCTGCTTGTCCCAGATCACCATGGCCAGCGGCGCGCTCTCGATCAGCGTGCGCAAGCGCTGCTCGCTGTTGCGCAGCGCGCCCTGGATCTCGCGCCGCTCTTTCACTTCGTGCGAAAGCCGCAAGTTCAGGCGAACCAGCACCGCCACCACCACACCCGCGACCAGCAGGACGATCACGGCCGCCGCGCCGATCCGGTACAACGGCGCCCAGTCGATTCCCTGCTGCGGACGAAACAGGAATCCGTCGAGCGTGTACGACGCCGGCATCATGCCCGCTTGCGCATAAGTCGCCGCCACTTGATCCCAGCGGCGCGGATTCATGTAGCCGATTTCCACCAGATTCGGCTGCATCAGCCGCTGCATTTCCGCCGCCTCGAACAGCAGATGGTCGCGCGACTTGCGCCGGCTATAGCGCGCGATAATGAGGTCGGCCATCTCGCCGTGATGACCCATCGCGTAACGCCAGCCGCGCAAGCTCGCATTCAGGAAGGCAGCGGCTTGTTCCGGCCGGGCACTCGCCAGTTTCTCCGAAGTGAACAGCGAATCGCCGTAGAAATCGATACCGCTGGCTCTTGGCGACATCAGGTTGAACGAAACGCCCGCCTTCTTCAGCAGAAACGGCTCGTCGGTGGAATAGCCGGAGGCCGCGCTCACTTTGCCTGCGAGCAGGTCATTGACATTGAAGGAATGCTGCACCACTACAACGCGGTCGAGCGGCAACTGCTCCATCTTCAGGTAGGCAATCAGTTCCTTTTCATGCGGCAGCAGCATGATCTTCTTGCCTGCCAGCTCGTGCAGGGTCACCCCGCCGTGTCCGGGCACGATCAGCACCAATGGCGAATGCTGCAGGATCGAGGCAAGCACCACCACCGGCAGCCCCTGTGCCCGGCGCAATGCCAGTTCGGATGCGCCGACACCAAAGTCAGCCTCCCCGGAAAGCACCACGTCGACCGGATCGCGGTCCGCCTGCTGCTCCTGCAGCCGCACGCTAAAACCGGCGTCACGGTAATAACCGTGCTCTATGGCCGCGTAATAGCCGGCGAACTGGAACTGATGTTTCCAGTTCAGTTGCAGGGTAACGGATTGCAGCTTGGCATCGTCATTGGCCAGGGCCGGCGCCAGGACGCCGGCAAGCAACAAGACTGCACAAAGCTGGCGTGCGAGCTTCAAGCGCCTAGCGATTGTGACGGGACATGAAGGCCAGCCGTTCGAACAGGTGCACGTCCTGTTCGTTCTTGAGCAGCGCGCCGGCCAGCGGCGGGATGATTTTCGACTGGTCCTTGCCGCGCAGCGTTTCCGGGGAAATGTCCTCCGCCATCAGCAGTTTCAGCCAGTCGAGCAATTCCGATGTGGACGGTTTTTTCTTCAATCCTGGCACGTCGCGTATTTCGAAGAACACCTCGAGCGCTTCGCGTAGCAGCGACTTCTTCAAACCGGGAAAATGCACGTCGACGATGCGCTGCATGGTCTCCTTGTCCGGGAACCGGATGTAATGAAAAAAGCAGCGGCGCAGGAAGGCGTCCGGCAATTCCTTTTCGTTGTTGCTGGTGATGATGATCGTCGGCCGGTGCCTGGCCTTGACCAGTTTTTGCGTCTCGTAGACGTAAAACTCCATGCGGTCCAGCTCACGCAGCAGGTCGTTGGGAAATTCGATGTCCGCCTTGTCGACTTCGTCGATCAGCAGCACCGCCGGGCGCTCGGAGTCGAACGCGTCCCACAAGGGGCCGCGCACGATGTAGTTGGCGATGTCGTGAACGCGGCCGTCGCCCAATTGGGAATCGCGCAGGCGTGAAACGGCGTCGTATTCGTACAGGCCCTGCTGCGCCTTGGAGGTGGATTTCACATGCCATTGCAACAGCGGCCGGTCGAGGGCCCTGGCCACTTCCATCGCCAGCATGGTCTTGCCCGTGCCCGGCTCGCCCTTGATCAGCAGCGGCCGCTCGAGGGTGACGGCGGCGTTGACCGCCATCATCAAGTCCTCGGTCGCCACGTAAGATTCGGTTCCCCTGAATTTCATCGACGTCCCGCCCGCGTATGGATTCAGGAACCGATTATAACGGCGCGGGCGGCTATAATTGCCGCTCTGGCCTACCAATTTCCAACGCTATCCGGGAGGATGCATGCCCCAGTTCAACGCCAACCTGTCGATGATGTTCAATGAGGTCGGCTTCCTCGAGCGCTTTGGCGCCGCGGCCAAAGCCGGTTTTCGCGGCGTCGAGTTTCTGTTTCCCTATGAGTTTCCCGCCGCGCAGATCCGCGAGCAGCTCGACCGTCACAAGTTGCAGATGGTGTTGTTCAACATGCCGCCTGGGGACTGGGCGGCCGGTGATCGCGGACTTGCCTGCGATCCGGCCAGGGTTGCGGCCTTCCAGGAAAACATCGGCAAGGCGGTCGAATACGCAAAGGCGCTGGGCTGCGGCATGATCCACTGCATGGCCGGCCTGAAACCGCGCGGCGTCGGCGAGGACAAGATGCGCGAGACGTACATTGCCAACCTACAGTTCGCCGGGAAAGAGCTCGCAAAGCACGACATGAAGCTGCTGATCGAGGCGATCAATACGCGCGACATCCCCGGCTTCTACCTGAACTACTCGCGCCAGGCCTTCGACATCATGCATTACGCGAATGTGCCGAATCTGTTGTTCCAGTACGACATCTATCACATGCAGATCATGGAAGGCGACCTCGCGCCGACCGTGGAAAAGAACCTGGCGCGGATCGGCCATATGCAACTCGCCGACACGCCGGGCCGCCACGAACCGGGCAGCGGCGAAATCAATTATCCCTTCCTGTTCCAGTTTTTCGACCGGATCGGATACAAAGGCTGGATCGGCTGCGAATACCGCCCCGCCGGCAAGACCGAAGACGGCCTCGGCTGGCTCAAACCTTACCTCTAAGGATATTCATCGCAGATACCCGATGCGCTACGCACGTAGGGAATCTGCAGTGAGATTTTGATCTGGATATCAGGAGAAAAAAATGAACGTGGGATTCATCGGGCTGGGCATCATGGGCAAGCCCATGGTCGTAAATCTGATCAAAGGCGGCCACACCCTGTTCCTGGCAAGCCGCAGCGGTGTGCCGCAGGAACTGACCGCGGCAGGCGGCAAGACCTGCGCGTCCGCCAAGGAAGTCGCCCAGAAGGCCGACATCATCATAACCATGGTTCCCGACACGCCGGACGTCGCGAAAGTGTTGTTCGACAAGGATGGCGTGGCCGACGGCCTGTCCGCCGGCAAGATCGTCGTCGACATGAGTTCGATCTCGCCGATTGAAACCAAGGCCTTCGCCGAGCGCATTAGAAAAACCGGCGCGGATTATGTCGATGCACCGGTATCCGGCGGCGAAGTCGGCGCGAAGAACGCGGCGCTGACCATTATGGTCGGGGCTTCCGAGTCGACGTTCGCGAAGGTCAAGCCGCTATTTGAGCTCATGGGCAAGAACATCACGCTGGTCGGCGAAGTCGGCGCCGGCCAGATCTGCAAGGTGTGCAACCAGATCATCGTCGCGCTGAACATCGAGGCCGTTGGCGAAGCGTTGCTGCTCGCCTCCAAGGCAGGGGTCGATCCCGGCAAGGTACGCACGGCCCTGATGGGGGGATTCGCGTCCTCGCGCGTGCTCGAAGTGCACGGCGAACGCATGGTCAAGCGCACCTTCGATCCGGGTTTCCGCATTGAACTGCACCAGAAGGACCTGAATCTGGCCTTGTCCTCCGCGCGGGCGCTGAAGATGAGCCTGCCCAACACGGCGACCGCGCAGGAATTGTTCAGCGCATGCCAGGCTCAGGGCGGCGGCAAGTGGGACCATTCCGCCATGGTGAAAGCGCTCGAAGCGCTCGCCAATCACGCTGTGGCGAAGTAAATCCGGGAAAACCGTGAATATCGTGAATGCCGTGAATGCCGTAACGGCTCCAGATCGCTACCCACGCATTCTCGACATTCACGAATTCACGACATTCACGGAATTCACATGATTCACGACCCCCGCGCGCTGCTGCGCGCAATGTTCGATGCGGCCGTTGCCGCGGCGCTGCCGGCCGCGACGCTGCCCGCCTATCTACCCTTGCCACCGAAAGGCCGCGCGCTGGTCGTCGGCTGCGGCAAGGCTGCGGCGAGCATGGCAAAAGCCGTCGAGGATCACTGGCCGGGCGAATTGTCCGGAATGGTGGTAACACGCTACGGATACAACGTGCCAACCAGGATGATCGAAGTTGTCGAGGCGGCGCATCCCGTGCCCGACGAAGCCGGGCGCAAGGCCGCCGAGCGCATGCTGAAGATGGTGCAAGGGTTGTCCGCCGACGATCTCGTGCTGTTTTTGGTTTCGGGCGGCGGATCCGCGCTGCTGCCGCTACCGGCCCCGGGCCTGACGCTGGCGGACAAGCAGGCGATCAACAAGGCGCTGTTGCGAAGCGGCGCAAACATCACGGAAATGAACTGCGTGCGCAAGCATCTTTCCGCCGTTAAAGGCGGCAGGCTGGCAGCCGCCTGCGCCCCGGCGAGGGTGATCACGCTCGCGATCTCCGATATCCCCGGGGACGATCCCGCCGTGATTGCTTCCGGGCCCACGGTGGCCGATGCAACCACCTTCGCCGACGCGCGCGCGATTCTCGAGAAGTACGGCATCACGGAACCGCGTGCGGTGGTGGAACACCTGCGCGCGGCGCGGGAGGAAAGCCCCAAGCCCGGTGATCCCCGGCTCGAGAAAACCGAATTGCACATGGTGGCGGCGCCGCAGATATCGCTCGAAGCAGCGGCACAGGTCGCGCTCAGAGCCGGTGTCACGCCGGTCATTCTCGGCGATGCCATCGAAGGGGAAGCCCGCGAAGTGGCCATCGTGCATGCCGGCATTGCGCGGCAGGTGCGCCGTCACGGCCAGCCCGCGCCGGCGCCGTGCGTGCTGCTTTCCGGTGGGGAAACCACCGTTACCGTGCGCGGCAACGGCCGCGGCGGACGCAATGCCGAATTCCTGCTGGCACTGGCCGTTGCCCTCGACGGCGAGTCGGGTATCCATGCGCTGGCTGGCGACACCGACGGCATCGACGGCACGGAAGACAACGCCGGCGCACTGCTCGGACCTGATTCCCTGGCGCGGGCGGCGCAACGCAATCTGGACGCGAAACACATGCTCGCCGATAATGACGGCTACAATTTTTTCTCCGGTCTCGGCGATCTTGTCATGACCGGCCCCACCCTCACCAACGTCAACGATTTCCGCGCGATCCTGGTCACCTGAATATGGGCATGCCCGTACTGCTTTCGTCGGAGACTTTTCAGCCCCACGTCGGGCACGCCGACCTGGTCGCGCAGCTGACTGCTGTGCTGCCGCCGGCGAGCCTGTTGCACGAGCAAGAAGATCTCAGGCCCTTCGAGTGCGACGGCATGACCGCCTATCAGCGCATGCCGCTGATGGTGGCGCTGCCGGAAACCGAAGACCAGGTGCGCGACGTGCTGCGCATCTGCCACAGGGGCCACGTGCCGGTGGTGTTCCGCGGCGCCGGCACCGGGCTGTCGGGCGGCGCCCTGCCCTACGCGCAGGGCCTGCTGCTGGTGATGGCGAAGATGAAGCGCATCGTCGGCATCGATCCCGTCGCGCGAACCGCGCGCCTGCAACCTGGGGTGCGCAATGCGGCGATATCGGAAGCGGCCGCGCCTTACGGCCTTTACTACGCACCCGACCCGTCCAGCCAGATCGCCTGTTCCATCGGCGGCAACGTCGCCGAGAATTCCGGGGGCGTGCATTGCCTGAAGTATGGCCTGACGGTCCACAACATCCTGAAACTGCGCTTCGTCACCATCGACGGCGAATTGCTCGAGATCGGCTCGGAGGGCCTCGACGCGCCGGGTTATGACCTGATGGCGCTGATCACCGGTTCCGAGGGCATGCTCGGCGTGGTCACCGAAATCACCGTCAAGCTACTGCCGAAGCCGGAGAAAGCCCAGGTCGTGTTGGCCGCATTCGACGATGTCGGCAAGGCCGGCCAGGCGGTGGCGGGCGTCATCGCCGCCGGCATCATTCCGGCCGGGCTGGAAATGATGGACAAGAAAGCCACCGCCGCAGTTGAACAATTCGTGCACGCGGGCTACCCGCTCGACGCCGCGGCCATCCTGCTGTGCGAATCCGACGGCACGGCCGAGGAGGTCGCCGACGAAATCGCGCGCGTCAAGCAAGTCATGACGCGCGCCGGCGCAACTGAGATCCGCACGTCGCGCGACGAGTCCGAGCGGCTGAAATTCTGGGCCGGACGCAAGGCAGCCTTTCCGGCGGTGGGCCGCATATTGCCGGACTATTACTGCATGGACGGCACCATCCCGAAGAAACAACTGCCTCACGTCCTCAAGCGCATCGACGAGCTGTCGGCGCAGTTCAACCTGCAGTGCGCCAACGTTTTTCATGCCGGCGACGGCAACCTGCATCCGCTGATCATGTTCGACGCCAACGAAGGCGACCAGAACG
This sequence comes from Betaproteobacteria bacterium, assembly GCA_039931685.1. Classification (GTDB taxonomy): domain Bacteria; phylum Pseudomonadota; class Gammaproteobacteria; order Burkholderiales; family JACQAP01; genus JACQAP01. The sequence continues at coordinate 44,976 of JBDTRK010000005.1, forward strand.
AGCGCGCCGAAGCCTATGGCGCGGCAATCCTGGAACTTTGCGTCGAAGTCGGTGGCACGATTACCGGCGAGCACGGTGTCGGCATCGAAAAAATAAACCAGATGTGCGTGCAGTTCAATACCGGCGAATTGAATACCTTCCACGCGGTGAAGAAAGTATTCGACGAACATGGCCTGCTCAATCCCGGCAAGGCCGTGCCGACGCTGCAACGCTGCGCCGAATTCGGCGCCATGCACGTGCACCGCGGACAAGAGAAGTTTCCCGATTTGCCGCGCTTCTAATTCAAAATCTTGAACCACGGAGGACACAGAGGACACGGAATAAAAACATGAAGAATACGTAACGGGAAAACTGGCAGGTTGCTCCGGCAGATCGGGAGCCCGATCTAAATCGCCGCCTCCAGCGCTCCTGAAATCCGGGGTTCCCTTTTGTCCGCGGGTTTTTCCGTGTCCTCCGTGGTTCCATCCTCTTTCCGATGCAGGAAGTAATCGAGCAATTTTCCGAAACCATCCGCAAAGCCGCCGCCGAGCGCACGCAATTGCGCATCCGCGGCAGTGGCAGCAAGGATTTCTACGGCCTGGTCCTCATGGGCGACGTGCTCGATACGCGCGCCCTGACCGGCATTGTCGACTACGAGACCAGCGAACTGGTCGTTACCGCCCGCGCCGGGACACCGCTGCGCGACATTGAAGCGGCGCTGGCCCAGGGCGGCCAGATGCTGCCGTTCGAGCCGCCACACTTCGGCGCCGGCGCGACGCTCGGTGGTTGTGTCGCGTCCGGCTTTTCCGGGCCGCGCCGCGCCGCGGCGGGCTCGGTGCGGGATTTCGTGCTGGGCGTGCGTATTGTGAATGGCACGGGAGAAAATCTGCGCTTCGGCGGCCAGGTCATGAAAAACGTCGCCGGCTATGACTTGTCGCGCGTGCTGACCGGATCCTTCGGAACCCTGGGACTCATCACCGAGGTATCGTTGAAAGTGCTGCCGATCCCGCCACAAGACCGCACGCTGCGCTTCGATCTGGGCGAAGCCGCGGCAATCGAGTCCATGAACAAATGGGCGGCCAGGCCGCTGACGCTGTCGGCAACCTGTTACGTTGACGGTGCGCTGTATGTGAGGTTGTCGGGCGCAAGCGCCGCCGTCGCGGCATCGCACAGCAAGCTCGGCGGGGAAGTCGTCGAGAATGACGCGGCGTTCTGGCAGTCCATTCGCGAACAGACGCACGCTTTTTTCGCGAACGCGCCGGCCTTGTGGCGATTCTCGATCAAATCGACCGCCGCGCCACTCGGCCTTGGCAGCCAGATGATCGAATGGAACGGCAGCCTGCGCTGGGTTGCCGCCGATCTCGATCCGTCGGCGGCATTCGACATCGCGCACCGGGCGGGCGGCCACGCCACCTTGTTCCGCGGCGGCAACAAGCGCCACGGCATCCAGCAACTCGCACCGGGCTTGCTGGCCGTGCACAAGAAGCTCAAGCGTGCATTCGATCCCCAGGGCATTCTCGGTCCGGGACGCATTCATGCCGATTTCTAGCGATTACTGCCTGCGCCCAACACAGAGGCACAGATACCCTACGTGCGGAGCACGTCGGAGTTATGGTCGAAGACCGGTATCCCCCGGAACCCTTTTAGGACACGGAGAAGAACAGCGAGAACGTGAAGTCGAGGCAGCAGAGGCGTCGCAATTTTATTTTCTGCATTCTCACTCCATGAGCTTCATTTGACAATTGAGCATCCATCCGCATGACCTGTTTATTCTTTCTCCGTGCCTCTGTGTTGCGAAGCTGACTTAATTGAAAACAAACCTGGCGGAATTCATCAAGAACACCCCGGAAGGCAAGGAGGCCGACAGCATCCTGCGCTCCTGCGTGCACTGCGGCTTCTGCACCGCGACTTGTCCGACATACCAGCTGCTCGGCGACGAACTCGACAGCCCGCGCGGGCGCATCTATCTGATGAAGGAAATGCTCGAGGGCAATGCGATCACCGCCAAGACCCAGAAGCACCTGGACCGCTGCCTGACCTGCCGCGCCTGCGAAACCACCTGCCCTTCGGGCGTGCAATACGGCCGGCTGGTGGACATCGGACGCAACATCGTCGAGCAACACGTGCGGCGCTCGCCGGTGGAAACACTGAAACGCGCCGCGCTGCGCGCGGTGTTGCCGCGACCCGCCCTGTTCAATCCCCTGTTCAGGATCGGGCAAGCCATGCGGCCGTTGCTGCCGGCGGCAATGAAAAGAAAAATTCCGCAATCCGGCGCCGGTAATGTCACCTGGCCGGCCGCGCCGCATGAACGCCGCATGTTGGTACTGGACGGCTGCGTGCAGCCCGCGCTGGCGCCGGACATCAATCCGGCGGCCGCACGCGTGCTCGACCGCATGGGCATCGCACTCGTAAGAGCACCGACCGCAGGCTGCTGTGGCGCAGTGACTTTTCACCTGAACCGGCAGACCGACTCACTCGACTACATGCGCCGCAATATCGACGCCTGGTGGCCTTATGTGGAAGCGGGCGCAGAAGCCGTTGTCATCACCGCCAGCGGCTGCGGCACAATGGTGAAGGAATACGGCCACCACCTTGCGCACGATCCGCAGTATGCGAAAAAGGCGGCGCGGATCAGTGAACTGTCGAAGGACATCAGTGAAATCCTCTTCGCGGAAAAGGAAAACCTGGATGGCCTGTTGGCAGCCCCCAAACCGATCACAGGCCACCAATCACCGGTCACGGCGAAACCGCGCGTGGCCTTTCATTCCCCATGCTCGCTGCAACACGGCCAGCAATTGCGCGGCCAGGTGGAAGCGATTTTGCTGGCAGCTGGCATGGAATTGACGAGCGTGCCCGATTCGCATCTGTGCTGCGGTTCCGCCGGCACCTACTCGATCCTGGAAGCGGAGCTTTCGCAGCGCTTGCTGAAAAACAAAGTTGCGGCGCTGGAGTCGGACGCGCCGGCTATCGTCGCGACAGCCAATATCGGCTGCCTCACCCATATTCAAAGCGGCACCGGTATAAAGGTGAAGCATTGGATCAATTTACTCGACGAAAGGCTGTCATGAGCAAAACCGCATTCATAACCGGCGCCACGTCCGGCTTCGGCGCCGCCGCAACGCGAAAATTCGTCAAGGCGGGCTGGCGCGTCGTCGCCACCGGCCGCCGCGCCGACCGCCTGCAAAAACTGGTCGACGAGCTGGGCGCGGACAAAGTACACGCCTGCGCTTTCGACATGAGGAAAGCCGATGCGATCGCTGCCGCGCTGGCGGGGCTGCCCGCTGCGTTCCGGGACATCGATCTGCTGATCAACAACGCGGGCCTGGCGCTGGGCATGGCGCCGGCGCAGAAAGCCAGCCTCGATCAATGGAACCAGATGATCGAAACCAACGTGGTCGGCCTGGTCACCATCACGCACAAGCTGCTGGACACGCTGATTGCCCGCAAGGGCGCCATCATCAACATCAGTTCCGTCGCGGCGACCTACCCCTACCCCGGCGGCAACGTGTACGGTGGATCCAAGGCTTTTGTCTCACAGTTCTCCCTGGGCCTGCGCTCGGACCTGCACGCAACCGGGGTGCGCGTGACGGTGGTGGAACCGGGCATGGCGGAAACGGAATTCACGCTGGTGCGCACCAGCGGCAACCAGGAGGCCTCCGACAAGCTCTACAAAGGCGCCGATCCGATGACCGCGGAAGATGTCGCCGACACGCTGTTCTGGATCGCCACGCTGCCACCGCACATGAACATCAACCGCATCGAATTGATGCCGGTCAAACAATCCTTCGGCCCGTTTCAGGTCGATCGCGGACCGGCAGCTTAACCGGGCGGACGCTCCATCCGGCATTTAAGCGCGGGGACCAGGTCATCGGCTGCAATGACGGCCTCGGTCTTCCAGCCGTAACCGGTTTTTTCCTCGTCATATCTGACGCCCGGCTGACCGGCCCGGACCAGGCTCAGGATGTATAGCGGCGCGATCATCTGGTGATCCTCGGCGCGCATCCACGATGCGCCGCTCGGCCCGGCGTACTGCAGCCCTTCCAGTGCATAGGCGACCTTGACCGGATCAGTCGATCCCGCCTTGGCGAGCGCAGCGGCGAACATGTCGACGACGCGAAGCGCCGGCAGGTAAGCCGCATTCGAGACCATGCCGTACTTTGCCTTGTAGCCCAGCAACGTCTTCTGCCAGGCGTCACCGGCGGCGTTCAAATGCCAGGCATCCAGCGATTTAACGCGATCGGCGCCGGCGCTGCCGATTCCCGCCCAGGTGCCGGGATAGCCGCCGAGCATGGCGTAGAAAGCGGCATTCAGTCCGGCTTCGTTGGCGGCCTTGATCAGCAATGACAGGTCGTTTCCCCAGTTTCCGGTCAGCACGCTGTCGGCGCCGGTCGCGCGGATCTTGGCGACATAGGGCGCGAAATCCTTGACCTTGCCCAATGGCACGAAATCGTCGCCAACGATCTGGATGTCCGGGCGCTTCGCCAGCATCTCCTTTACCGCCCGGCTTACCGCCTGCCCAAAGGCGTAATCCTGGTTGAGCAGGTAGACCTTGCGTACCGCCGGTTGCCGCATCATGTAATCGGTCAGGACCTCGACCTGGGTGTCCGAATGCACCTCGAAACGGAAATGCCAGAAGTTGCATTTGGATTCCGTCAGTACAGGATCGAGCGCATTGAAATCGAAGAACAGCACGCGCTGCCCGGGATTGCGTGCATTGTGCTTGACCAGCGCGTCGCTGATTGCGTGCGCGACATTCGACGCCGAAGACGCGATGAAATGGATGTCCTGGTCGATGGCCTGCCTCAGCACGATCAGGGACTCCTGCGGATTCGATTTGTTGTCGAAGGCGATCACTTCGATTTTCCTGCCGCCCAGCACGCCGCCGCGTGCGTTGACGATATCGGCGCTCATCTGGAAAACCTTGAAGCGCTCCTCGCCCAGCAGCGCGAATGGGCCGCTCATCGGCCCCAGAACGGCTAGCTTGATCGTGTCGGCCGCGCTTGCGCTGCCCAGTTGAATGGCGAGAACCGCACTCGCCGCCACGCGCAGGAACCGCGCAAGCATTATTTATTTGTTGCCGCCGGACTGCTGTGCTTCCAGAACCTGTTCCACGCACAGCCTGATTCTCGATGCTTCGCGACCCCAGTACCGGTTCTGGCAATCCTCCAGAATGGGTCCGTGATCCCTGGCGTAAATCTCGAGAACGGGGCCGGCGGCAATGTCGTCGTCGATGCACTTCTTGACGATTCCCCAGCCCATTTCCTTGCGGCGCGTGCAGCGCACGACAATATTCTTGTACTCATCCGGATAGCGCGCCACTTCGGCGCGGGCGGCCTTGTTTTCCTCGATGCATATTTGCGCCATCTCGGTACCGAACTCGGCGTTGGACATCAGACAGCCGGTGACGATGTCGGCGTCTTCGTCGTCGGCAAGGCATGCACCGGATGCCAGGGCGAAGGCCAATGCAACAATTGTTGTCTTCATGGGCAATAGAAACTTTCATTGAACATCAGTTTCAGAAAGGCGCAGAAAATCCGATCACGGCCCGGCGCCGGCATTGGCGCCAAGGGCCGATAGAATGCATAGTATTACAATCTTGCCGCCAACTCGCGCGCATTGCCTCCATCCGAAACCTTCGACGTTGCTCGGCGTCCAATTTGCAACGCGCCGACCGGTGTGGATCAGGGCGTGTGCGCGGGCCCCGGGCTGATTGCCGTCAGGATGCCTTGCATGAGCGCCAGCGGTGTGGGGGGACAGCCGGGTACTGCAACATCCACGGGAATTACATTGGCGATGCGCCCGCAGCTCGCATAACTCTCGCCGAAAATTCCGCCTGTGCAACCACAATCCCCCACTGCGACAACCAGCTTGGGCTCGGGCGTGGCGTCATAGGTGCGCCGCAGGGCGGTCATCATGTGGCGGGACACCGGCCCCGTAACCAGCAACATGTCCGCATGCCTGGGGCTGGCGACGAAGTGGATACCCAGACCTTCGAGGTTGTAGTAGGGATTGGTCAATGCATGGATTTCGAGTTCACAGCCGTTGCAGGAGCCCGCGTCGACATGGCGTATCGCCAGCGACCCATTGAACGTCGCGAGGACTTCGCTTTGCAGTCGCTGCACGGCGACGCGCAAGTTTTCGTCGGCCTGCGACGGCGCTTCCGTTCTGATTCCCGAGCTTACGATGAGCTTGATCGTCTGGTACATGATGATTTGGCCTTCCTACAGGTCATGCCCGCTATAGCTCAGATTGAGTGACTTGTTGATCAGCGGAAAGTCCGGCACGATGTTTCCAATGACTGCATGTTCCAGCAGCGGCCAGTTTTGCCAGGATGGATCATGCGGATGCACCCGACGGATCCCGCCTGCCGCATCGGTATGGATGGCAATGAGGATCTCGCCGCGCCAGCCTTCTATCCAGCCCACGCCGAAGGCATCCCGCGGCGCTTCCGGCAGCGGCATGAAGACCGGGCCATCAGGTATCCGTTCCAGAATCTGCCGGCAAAGGCGGATGGCCTCGGCAACCTCCTCGAAACGTACGGTCACGCGCGCAGCCACGTCGCCCGCCTGACGCGTCGCGATGCGCACGTCGAGCCGATCGTAAGGTGCCGACGGAAAATCCACGCGCAGGTCCACCGCTTGCGCACTCGCGCGTCCGGCCAATCCGGTCAGGCCCAGCCGTGCGGCCAGTTCGGGCGTGATGCGCCCCGCTTCCATGAACCGGTCCTGCAGACCTGCGTGGTCGTCGTAAATGCCGCGCAGGCGCGCCACTGATTTTTCGATCGCTTCGAGGGCTGCGAACTGCTCGCTGATGCCGGCGCGGTCGAGGTCGGCAGCGACGCCTCCGGGAACGATCGCATCCATCAGGTAGCGGTGTCCGAACAGCCCGGCATTGGCACGAAGCAACTGTTCCTTGAGACTCGAGAACTGGGCCAGGCCGAAAGCGAACCCGGCATCGTTGCCCAGGGCACCGAGATCCCCCAGGTGGTTCGCGATGCGTTCGCGCTCCAGCATCAGGGCACGCAGCCAAAGCGCCCTGTCAGGCGCGGATATTGCGCTCAGGTTCTCCACCGCCATTGCGTAGGCCCACGCATAGGCGACGGTGGAATCGCCACTGATGCGGCCCGCCAGGCGGGCGCCCTGCTGGAGCGTCATCGCCTCGAATCGTTTCTCGATCCCCTTGTGCGTGTAGCCCAATCGCTCTTCCAGGCGCAGCACGCGCTCGCCGATGACGGAGAAGCGGAAATGTCCCGGTTCGATGGTTCCAGCGTGGACCGGACCGACCGCGACTTCGTGCACGCCGTCTCCCTCGACGGCAACAAATGCATAATTGTCCGGCGCGGATGCATGGACCATAGATGCATCGACATCGCTGCGCAGCGGAAACCGGTCGGCCGGCCACGCGCCGTGGCGCAACCACGGGCGTTTATCCGGTTGGCCGGCCGCCTCGAGCCCCATCAGGTCCGCAACCGCCCGCTGCATGCGGTTCGCCACCGGGAAAATGTCGGCGATGCCGGGATAGACTTCGTTCCTTACCGGCAGCGTCAGACAGACCAGCCCGGACCGACTGACAAGCGCGGCATGCACCGCAAATGCGAAACCACCCGGGCGCCGGTCGCTCGCCCATAACGCGAGCAGACGCCCGCCGCGCCGGCGCACCTGCTCGCACAGGCGCCGCCAGCCGGCCTCATCGACCTCGGCCTGCCAGGCCGCAACCGCGCCCGGCAGCGGATCGAACTCGAATTCGATATCTTCCACGCGCACGACGGCTTTCCTATCCGATCAATCTCGCCGCCTGGCGATACCAGTCGGCGAGATACGGTGGTATGAACAGTCCGAGCAGCAACACCAGCGCGAGATGCACGAATACAGGGATCAACGCCGGCGGGTGCGGCAGTCGTTTGCCTGAAGTCTCGCCGAACACCATCGTCTGCACCTTGCCGAACACGGCGGCAAAGGCGACCCCGAGCGCAACCAGCAGGATCGGTGTCGCCCAGGGATGCTCATGCATCGCCGTTGTCAAAATCAGGAACTCGCTGGCGAACACGCCAAATGGCGGTATGCCCAGAATGGCAAGACTGCCGAGCATCAATCCCCAGCCTATTGTGGGATTGGTGACGACCAGCCCGCGGATGTCCGCGATCAGTTGCGTACCGCTTTTCTGTGCCGCATGACCGACCGTGAAAAATATCGCCGACTTGGTTAGCGAATGAACTGTCATATGCAGCAGCGCGGCGAATGTGGCGACCGCGCCTCCCATGCCGAAGGCAAAGGTGACGATGCCCATGTGCTCGATCGACGAGTAGGCGAAGAGCCGCTTGACATCCTTCTGGCGCGACAGGAAGAAAGCCGCCACCACGACGCTGAACAGACCGAAACCCATCATCAGGTTCCCCGCGACTCCATTCTGCAAGGCGCCGTCGACCAGCACTTTGGTACGCACCACGGCATACAGCGCGACGTTGAGCAGAAGCCCGGACAGCACGGCGGAAACCGGCGTCGGACCCTCGGCATGCGCGTCGGGCAACCAGCTATGCAGCGGCGCGAGGCCCACTTTGGTGCCGTAGCCGACCAGCAGGAAGACAAATGCCAGCGACACTACCGTCGGCTCCAGTTGTCCCTTGACTTCGTTCAGGTGCGTCCACAGCAGCGCATTGCCGCCCGCCCCGAGCACTTTCTCCGCGGCAAGGTAAAGCAGGATCGTTCCGAACAGCGCTTGCGCAATGCCGACTCCGCAAAGGATAAAATACTTCCAGGCGGCCTCGAGACTCGCGGGCGTTCGATACAGACTCACCAGCAGGACTGTCGTCAGCGTGGCAGCCTCCATCGCCACCCAGAGGATGCCCAGATTGTTGGTGAGCAGTGCCAGCAACATGGTGAACATGAACAGCTGGAACATGCTGTGATAGAGCCGCAAACGCGCCGGGGTGAGCTTGCCCGCGTGCTGTTCGTTGCGCATGTAGGGAAGGCTGAACAACGATGTCGTGAAGCCGACGAACGCGGTGAGGGCAACGAGGAACACGTTGAAGGAATCCACAAAGAACATTTCGCCAAGCACCCGGATCGGCCCCTCGCCGACGATTCTGGCGGTCAAAACGGCTGCAGCGGCGAGCGTCAGGAAGCTCATGACCGCGCTCAACTCTCCGGCGCGATCCTTATGCCCGTACAAGGCCAGCAGGAGCCCGCCGGCGAGCGGCATGCCGAGCAGTACGATCAGTTCCATCGTCAGCGTTCCTTGAGTTTTTCCAGGTGCCGGGTGTCGAGGCTGTCGAACGTTTCCCGGATCTGGAAAAAGAAAATGCCGAAAATGAAGGTTCCAACCAGGACGTCCAACGCGACGCCGAGCTCGACGACCATGGGCATGCCGTAGGTAGCGCTGGTGGCGGCGAAGAACAACCCGTTCTCCATTGCCAGGAAGCCCACGACCTGCGGGATGGCCTTGCGCCGCGTGATCATCATCAGGAAAGACAACAGCACGCAGGCGATGGCCACGCCCAGAGAGTGACGCGTAACGGTACTTGCCTGCTCGGATATCGGCAACGCCAGATTGAGGGAAAAGATCACCACGACGATTCCGATCATCATCGTCGTCGGAATATTGATCAGGGTTTCCCTGTCCCATTTCACGTTCAGCCGAATGATCAGCCGATGCAGTATCCAGGGCAGCGCAAACACCTTGAGAACCACGGTCAGAACGGCCGAATAATACAGATGATGCTGGCCCGTGCTGTAAGCGACGACAGCCGTGCTGACCGAGAGAACGAGTCCTTGCCACGCAAACAGATAAACCAGCGACAGGACGCGGCGTTGCGACAACATGGCGAACGCTATCAGCAGCAAAAGTGCCGCCAGCACGTTGATCAGCTGTCCGGAAAAGGATGGGGGCATGTCAGCGCTCCAACGCCAGCCGGACCAGGATGCCCAGAACCGCCAGCAGGAAAGCGGTGCCGAGGAATTCGGGTGCGCGAAAGATGCGCAGCTTCGCCGACAGCGTTTCAACGAGCGCGAGCCCGGCCCCGCCCACAAGCAGCTTTAATGACAGCGCGACCAGCGCCAGCGGCATGAGCAGCCAGTCTCCGGCCGTCACGATTCCCCAGGGCAGGAACAGGGCGATGCCAATGGCACTGTAGTTCAACAGCTTCATCGCCGACGCCCACTCGATTAGCGCCAGATGCCGCGCGGAATACTCGAGCGTCATCGCCTCATGAATCATCGTCAGTTCCAGGTGCGTCGCCGGATTGTCGACGGGAATACGCGCGTTCTCGGCGAGCGCGACCATGTAAAAGGCGACCGCCGCGAAAGCGAGACTGGGATAGAGCACGAATTCGCGATGTGCGATGGTCTCGACGATCGTGGTAAGCGAAGTCGACTGGGCGATCAGGACCGGCGTGAACAACACCATCAGTAACGCGGGCTCGGCCAGGCAGGCCACCAGCATTTCGCGGCGCGCCCCCATGCTGCCGAATGCGGTGCCTACATCCATCGCCGCCAGCGCCGCGAACAGGCGGGCAAGTGCAAACAGCCCCACCAGCGCAATCACGTCCGCCGCCGCCGAGAAAGCCAGGTCGGTCGCCAGAATGGGGACGATGCTGGCGACGAGCATCATGCATCCGAATTGCAGATAGGGCGCCATCCTGAACAGGGACGACGCGTGCTCTGCAAGCACCGCATCCTTGTGGAAGAGCTTGTGCAACACCCGGTACGGCTGCAATACGCCGGCACCACTCTTGTTCTGCAGCCACGCGCGGCATTGGTTGACCCATCCCAGCAAAAGGGGCGCCAACGCGACGATGAGCACGGTCTGCAGCGCCTGCGAAAGAAGGGACTGGATCATCGAATGAAGAACAACAGAATGATCAAGGTGGCGAAGCTGTACATGAGATAAATATTGATGCGGCCGTGTTGCAGAATGCCGATGGCTGCGGAAAGCCTCTCCACAAGGCGGGCCACCGGCAGGTAGAGCGCGTACCACAACTTGTCTTCGACGATGCCGTGGTAACGGGGGCGATCGTCGAACGGACTCGGCACCTGACGGTCGATACGGAAGATCGGCTCGAAAATCTGCTTGATCGGTTGGCCGAAGCCCTCGGCGGTATCCTGCATGCGTGCCGTTTGCTGGGGGAAACCACAGTCCCACGCGGGTCCACGGCGCACGCGGCCATGATAAAGCTTGCGCACCAGAACCACCGAAAGCATCAACGCACCGGCAATTCCAATTAAAAACAGGAGCGGGCTGTAACTCGAGCGCTGCGCTGACGTGGCCGTGATGAACAGCCATGACTGGGCGCCGGCCGCTCCGACGATCTCCCCGGTCAACATTTGGGTCGTCTTGCCCAGCGCGGCAAGCACCCAGACGGGGGCAAGCCCCAGCACGACGCAGCCCGATGCCAGCCAGCCCAGTCCCAGCCGCTCTGGCCAATTGGCGTCGTGGGCCTCCGCGAGCTTCGCCTCACGCGGCCGTCCCAGAAAAATGACACCGTAGAATTTGACCATGACATACCCGGCGAGCGCGACAGCAAGAACAAAGGCGGCCGAACCAACCGGAACCAGCATGCTCAGGTAAGAACTCGGCAGGCCCGGCGTGGCCAGAAATGCCTGCAGCAGCAGCCACTCCGATACGAATCCGTTGAGCGGCGGCAGGCCGGCGATGGCAATGGTGCCGACCAGGCCGAGCCATGCGACCCACGGCATGCTGCGGATCAACCCTCCCAACTTGCCCAGGCTCCGCTCCCTGGTCGAGTGCAGAACGGTCCCGGTCACGAGGAACAGCAGACTCTTGAAAAATGCGTGATTGAGGCAGTGATACAGCGTTCCGGCCAGGGCAAGCGCGGCGAGGGCGTTTGCCTCGTAGACATGGAAAATCAGCGTCAGGCCGACGCCCGCCAGAATGATGCCCATGTTCTCGATGGAGGAATACGCCAGCAGGCGCTTCATGTCGGTCTGCACGGCGGCGAACATGACCCCGAACAATGCCGTCATCAGGCCCAATGTCGTCGCCAGCACACCCCACCAGACCAGTTGAATCTGCAGCAGGTCAAAGGTCACCCGCAACAATCCATAGATTGCCGTCTTCAGCATTACGCCGCTCATCAATGCCGAGATCGGCGACGGAGCGGCCGGATGGGCTTCGGGCAGCCAGGCATGGACCGGCAGAAATCCGGCTTTGGCGCCAAACCCGAACAAGGCCAGCAGAAATGCCGCACTCGCCCAGAAATGATCGAGGTGGCTCGCCCTCATGGTCGCGAAAGTGTAATCGCCGTGCCCGCCCTGCATCACTCCAAAGCACAGCAGAATGCCGATCGCACCGATATGCGCCAGCAACAGGTAAAGGAAACCGGCGCTTCGGATCGCCGGAATCTTGTGGTTGCTGATGACCAGGAAATAGGATGCGAGTGCCATCGTTTCCCACGCGACCATGAACAGGTAGGCGTCGTCCGCAAGCATGACGGCCGTCATCGCAACAAGAAATAGGTGGTACTGCAGGCAGTGCAATCCGGGCGCAGTGCCTTCGCCCGCGCGGAAGTAGCCTGCGGAATAAATGGAAATACCGGCCGAGGCCCCTCCCAGCAGCACCAGGAAAAAAGCCGACAGCGCATCCAGCCGCATATGGAAGGGAAGATCGGGCAGGCCCAGCGCGAGAACAGCCGTCTGCGGAACGTCGCCCAGGCCGACAAGGCCGGCGCCGGCAAGGACCAGCGAGGCCACAGCACTCGCCGGAAACAGCATGTGCGCGATGAAGCGCAGGTTATGCGGCGCGGCGAGCCCGAGGAACCCGGCGACCATCCAGAATACGATGACGCCGAGCACCACGTCCAACGGCAGAACCTGCGTCAGGCCCATCATTACGCAGTTCGCGGTGGAACAGACGGCGTCATCGGGCCGACTCGCCGACGACGGTCAGACAACCCGCGATGTGGATTACTACGGCGGCGGTGGCGATCCGAACCGGCGCATCCTCCCTCGCACCGGACCCGCAATCGTGCTGCCTTCCCGCACCGACGGATCCGCAATCAGCGCCTGCGTCACCTGGAAGTGATCGGGGTTGCGTCGGGACGCCGACTCTTCCGGTTCGGGACGGCCTAGATTCACCCATGTCTAAGTGTACGCCCATTTCATGTACATTCAAGACAACATCAAGCATCTCTGATTACGATATCATGAACATACAATATTTTTCGGAGCCCTGCCGTGGAAAACAAGACCGGCCGTTTGACTTTACTCATCGATCCGAGAAAGAAGCAGATATTCGAGGAGATCTGCTCGGAACGGGACCTGACGCCATCGCAAGTCGTGCGCCAACTGATTCGCGAGTACATCATCGAATATGCGGGAAACCGGAAGCTACCCCCCTGGCTCGTGAATGCAGCGACAAGGAGCAAGCGCAAGGATTAGCGCGCGCCGTCCGGGGAAAACGCGCGCAAGGACGGATAACTAGAGAAGGGGTAAATTATCGAACCGGCGGGCCGCCAGAATTTCTTCAAAACTTTCCCCGGAGACGATCGACGCCTGCCGACACATTGATCGAATCGGCCAGGCCGTTCTGCAACACTGACCCGCCTGCCTGACGCAGGCGTCTGGCCCTGTCCGGACCGCGAAAATTACCTGGCCGGCTGCTTTAATTCGACGATCACGACGTCGGTGTCGCTGTCGCCAATGTTTTCGCCGATATGGGTCTGGCCCTTCATGAATATCACGTCGCCGGCCTTGAACTCGCGGTTCATCGACTTTCCGTCGGGGAATGTCAGCTTGCGCTTGAAGGAGCTCAGCGCGTAGAGAACGAAGTCCGGATGCTCGTGCATGTTGGTCTTGTCGCCGGGCTTGTCATGATATTCGAGCACGCGCACGCGTTCGTTCTCGATTCGCAGCTTGTATTTGTCGGCGTCCGTATCCAGCGGGTCCGCGGCATGGCCGACGCCCGCTGCCAAAAGGAAAAGGCCTGCGATCACAACGGCTGGATTCATTTCATGGTCCCTGTTTCATTAATCGGAAGTGCGGCAAGGCCGCGACAAGCGCAGACGCAAACGGGGCACGGCTCACGCCCTGCCCCGCCCTGTTGACCCGGCTCCTGCTTTAGTGATTGTCCCTGGGCACGCCCTTGGTCTTGTCGATGCGCTGATACTTGACCGCCGGCTTGAGCACCATGCCGTTAGCAAGCTCGTCGACCATGCCACGCTGGATTTCCTGCCACGGCGTCTGGCTGGCCGGAACCTTGAAGCCGCCCTGCTTCTCCAGCGCCTTCATGCGCCGCGCGTATTCTGCCTTGCTGATGAGGATGTTGGCGGTGCGCTTGTTCAGGTCGATGCGCACGCGGTCATTGGTCTTCAGGATGGCGAGACCGCCCATGCTGGCGGCTTCCGGCGACGCGTTCAGGATCGACGGTGAACCCGACGTACCCGACTGGCGGCCATCGCCGATGCACGGCAGCTCGGTGATACCCTGCTTGATGAGCTTTGCGGGCGGTTGCATGTTCACCACTTCGGCCGCCCCCGGATAACCCTTCGGGCCGGTGCCGCGCACGAACAGCATGCAGGTGTCGTCGATTTTCAGTTTCGGGTCGTCGATGCGGTGGTGGTAGTCCTCCGGGCCTTCGAACACGATGGCGCGGCCTTCCCATGCATTCATATCCTTCGGGTTGGACAGGTAACGCTTGCGGAATGCGTCGGAGATCACGCTGGTCTTCATGATCGCGCTGTCGAACAGGTTGCCCTTGAGGTTCAGGAAGCCGGCGGACTTCTTCATCGGCTGCTTGTAGGGCCAGATTACCTTCACGTCGTCGACCACGGCTTTCCTGCAGTTGTCGTACAGCGACTTGCCGTTGACCGTGATCGGGTTCTTGCGGATCTTGCCGGCCTTGATCAGTTCGCCGACCACCGCGGGCACGCCGCCGGCGCGATGATATTCCTCGCCCAGGTATTCGCCAGCCGGCTGCAGGTTCACGAGCAGCGGAATGTCGTAGCCGATCTTTTCCCAGTCGTTGTTGTCCAGCTTGACGCCGATGTGGCGGGCAATGGCGTTGAAGTGGACCGGCGCATTGGTGGAGCCGCCGATCGCCGAATTGACGATGATGACGTTCTCGAACGCTTCGCGCGTCATGATCTTCGACGGGCGCAGGTCTTCCCAAACCATGTCGACGATGCGCTTGCCGGTTTCATAGGCGTTCACGGCGCGGTCCTTGTGCGGCGCCGGAATCGCTGCGCTGCCCGGCAGCGACATGCCCAGTGCCTCGGCCAGCGAGTTCATGGTCGAAGCCGTGCCCATGGTGTTGCAGTGCCCGGGCGACGGCGCCGAGGAGGCGATCAGGTCGATGAATTCCTCGTCATTGATTGCACCCGCGGCAAGCAGTTCGCGCGCCTTCCAAACGATGGTGCCGGAACCGGTGCGCTCGCCATGGAACCAGCCGTTGAGCATTGGTCCGCCTGAGAGCACGATGGCCGGGATGTCGACGGTGGCCGCCGCCATCAATTGCGCGGGCGTGGTCTTGTCGCAGCCGGTGGTAAGCACCACGCCGTCGATGAAATAACCGTAAAGCGTTTCCACCAGGCCGAGGTAGCAAAGATTGCGGTCCAGGGACGCGGTCGGGCGCTTGCCGGTTTCCTGGATCGGATGCACGGGGAATTCAAAGGCGATACCGCCGGCCTCGCGAATGCCTTCGCGCACGCGGTGCGCGAGTTCCAGATGATGGCGGTTGCACGGCGACAGGTCGGACCCCGACTGGGCGATGCCGATGATCGGCTTGCCGGCCTGGAGTTCTTCGCGCTTGAGGCCCCAGTTCATGTAGCGCTCCAGGTACAGCGCCGTCATGTTGGGATTGTGCGGATTGGCGAACCACTGGCGGGAACGCAGTTTCGCGGGATCTTTTTTGGGTCTGGCTGCCATGATTTACTTCTCCTCGGTGACGCCCGGCCTTCGAGGGCGCGGGTCATCTGCTGGTTGGGTGACGGGCGGATTTTACCCGAGGCAAAAGGCCCGCGCGCGTTCGCAGCGATAATTGTGCAATTGCGCGCGCCCCGTCGGCATCAGGGCGGCCCGATCCTGCGTTGCGGATTCGGCGCGACCGGACAATGGCCGCGCCCTAGCGCGATTTGCGCAGCGCCGGATTGACCCGATCGATGTCGGCCTGCACCTGGTCGCGGCTGCGCTCGTAAATGAGCTCGCGCCCCATGGCGCTGCCGGCATAACCCATGCCGTTGCGCGTCGGCGACAGGTCGCACTTGACGCTGTGGATGCCCTCTCCGAGAACGATCTGGATGCGTTCCGCGCGCTTGTTCAGCACGACCACATCGAGGACTTGACCGGTTTCGGTAACCCGCACCTTGATTTTCTCGTCGATCATGCGCATCACCTCCAATTACGAATCATGCATCAGTCTGCAGGACAAGCTATCGGGCATTCCATTGCATCTTACCGGACTTTGGAGCGCAACCTGCCCGAGCCAGAATCATGGCGACTTCCCGAAAGCGGCATCGATCCCGCGACCGATAAAGTGGAGTACCGCTACGTTGATGGCAAATCCGAGGACCCCCAGCAGATAGCCGACTCCCGGGATAACTTCCTGAATCTGGAATGGGAATACCGCCGGAACCATGATCCAGGGCAGCAGCGTCAAACCAATGAACATTGCACACATGTCTCCGCCGCAAGAAAAGAACTGCAGCGCAGCCAAAATGACGACGACCACATAGGCGCCCGGCAACCATACACGGCATTTCGCGATCTGCCGCCGGATCGGACCGGGTTGCGGCTCAAGACGGGCATCCAGTCCCAGTCCGCGCCGGCGCCGGGAAATATCGACGAAGTTCAATTCGGCGGGTGCGGCACATCGGTTGCAGACCTCGGCGCCGGCCGTGTTGGACGCCGCGCACACCTGGCAGACCCACGCATAGGCTGGCACCTGTTCGCTCCTGTCTGGAAGATTTCCAGCAGGCCATTTTAGTCTCGCGGCACGGCATGTGCGCATGCGGGATCGAATCGACAACGAAGCCCGGATCGTCGTTTCAGGAGGAATCGACGCCTCTAAAAAAATGCCGGGCTGGTGGGCCCGGCATCAAATCGAGAGGCCTATATGAAACGCATACCGCCAAAGTGGCTCGAATGTCACGCGGGCGGCACGCGAAACGGATCGTACCGGCTGACACGCTTGCGCCACAGGGATGCGCACCCGAGCGCGGATGGAAGTTTTCCCGAAAGCTACAGGGAGCAGCTCAGGTGCCGGAGATCCAGCACTGCAGGGCGAGCGTGATGACGAAGGCCACGGCCGCAAGGCAGGCAAACAGGAGTTGACCGCTGCCCGCGAGCAACATCGAGTCCAGAAGCGAGATGCCAGCGATCAGGCTCACCACCGCGCGCGGCACGTCGCCCGGCTTGCGCCGGCGTAGCAGCCACAACGCGTAAGTCGCCCACGCAGCGAGCAACACCAGCGGCAACACGACTATCGGTCGCGCTGTCGCGAGATGAATTCCATAGAGCACCGGCACCGCCAGGAATACCAGCGGCCAGGCGTTTTCCAGGCGACCGAGATGTTCTTTCTTGGCAGCGAAAGTCAGGCCGATCAGATAGCAAAGCAGGACCACGGCGGCAACGACGACCTGTTGCGGAACGACGACCGCAACGGCCAATGCGGCAGTCACATACACCAGCATCCGGCAAACCCCCATGACCAGCGGACTCAGCGGATTGTTCTTGTGATGCCAGTTGTAGAACACGATCGCAGCGGCAAGCGCAAATCCCGCGGCAACGGGGCGCCACTGCGTCAACGGTTCGTAACCGTAACCGACCCAGGCCAGCAGCGCGAGCCCACCGGCCAGCATGCCGAAACCGAAAGCGTGCACTTGCGCCGCATTGACCTGGCCGGACGGAATCGGCCGTTCCGGCCGCGCTTTGGCATCAAAGCCATGGTCGAAGGCGTCGTTCAGGAACATGCCGCCGACGTAAAACAGCGAGAAGGAAACAATGAGGGTCAGCAGCCGGGAGTCGATCGCCGCGCCCCCAGCCAACGCCATGCCCGTGAGCACGTTCGACCAGACCGTCGGCAGGTTGGATACGCGCCCGAGTTTGAGCGCGACGGACAGCTTCATGCCAAAGCTTCTTTGACCCAATTCAGTTCGCGTGCGATCGCCTGCTCCATGCCACCTGCGCGCAGGTGTTCGGGCAACGCGTTCCAGGTATAGGTTTCGACTTCCAGGTGTCCCGAAACGGGATGCCGGCGATGGATGCCGAGCACCTCGCTGATGAAGGACTGCGTCGACGAGAAAGCGCCCAGATCGTCCATGAATATTGGAACGTGACAGTGCACTCGCCATTCGCGACCATCGGCTCTGCCGGTTGCCGTCGCCAGCGCCTCCGGCAAATCGGCGAAACGCCTGATGCCGGCCGGCCCTTGCTCGACCACCTGGTGCAGATAGACCGGATCGTCGAATTGTTTCAGCGCAGCCACCGCCTGTTGGGTCAGCTGCGGCAGGCGCAGTCCGGCGCTGATCTGCAGTTTGGTGACGCGAATGTCCGCTTCCTGCAACGCGCGAATGCAGCCGGCCGGATCCTCGAACTCGACGGCTGCATGGCATAAATCCAGGCACAGTCCGATGTGATCGTGCAGCGCCGCGGCGGCGGCACCGGGATCGAGGTCGGAGAGTTCGCCCAGGCGGCGCACGGCGGCCGGCCCGAACAGGTGCTCGCGGAAGAACTTCACGCTTTCAGCCACGGTCTCCAGATAGCAATGCGGTTCGGGCTCGATCGCCAGCGCGATGTGGCGACCGCTACTGCGCCGGATTTCGACCAGCTTCGCCACATGACGCAGCATATTGTCGGCGATCTTGCCGACGTCTGCGGTTTCATCCATGGCCGGCTTGAACGCTCCGGGCACCGTGCTGATGCTCCCTTCCACGCCGTCGGGCAGGAGCTTGTCCAGCAGATCGGCAAGCTCGTCCGTGTAACGCAAGCGTTCCTCGTCACGCCAGTCTGGAAGATAAACCTCCTCCTTGACGCGCGTGCCATGGAACGTGCCGTACGGAAAGCCATTGATGGTGAATACGTAGAGAGCGTTGGCCGCCAGAAAGCGCTTGAATTCCGCGAGGGCATCGCCGGTCCCAAGCTCCTTTGCCGCGCGGGCGGAAAGGCGCAATCCGATGCCGAACGCCTGGCCAGGCGCAACTTTGTCGCGCACTGCGGGAAAATACTTTCCGATGTTGGCCCTGACATCCGCCCAGGACTCGCCCGGATGGATGTTGCTGCAATACGTCAGGTGAATGCCGTCCGCGCCGATTCTCACTGTCCGGTCTCTTTGCGGCGCAGCCACGTCATGGCGTGCAGGATCTCGTCGTTGTCCATCGCATGCACTTCCTCACCGCGGCCGATGTCGCGCAACAGCGTGATGGTCAATTCGCCGCCCAGATGCTCGCGAAACTCCTCGATGCCGCGCAGGATCAGCATGCGCCCCTGTTCGTCGCGGGTTTCCATCGCCGGATGCCACAGGTAGAATCCAAGCTGCTTGAGCAGGTTATAAACACGCTCTTCGCCTCCCGCTGCAAGCATGCCGATCTGCACCGAATAGCGTGTGTCGAGCGCGAGGCCGATCGCCACCGCCTCGCCATGGCGCAATTCATGGCCGGTCAATCCCTCGAGCTTGTGCGCCGACCAGTGGCCATAGTCGAGCGGCCTGGCGCTGCCACTTTCGAAAGGATCGCCGCCCTGGGCGATCTGGCGCATGTGCAGTTCCGCGCAGCGCCGGATCATGCGCGCCATCGCCG
>JBDTRK010000006.1:0-60996 GCA_039931685.1 Betaproteobacteria bacterium
CCATCGTCGTGCCGCGGTACATATGCACCGGCTCGGGCATTTCAGCGTAGACCGATCCGGTCATGTGCCGTTGGTAGTTCCGGCCAACCTGGCCCGACGAATTGGCGAGTCCGTTCGCGAACTTGCCCGATGAAGACATTAACAGCAGCCGCGGCGTTTCGATCGAGTTACCTGCCACGCATACTGCGCGTGCACGCTGGAGTTGTCGCTTGCCATCGGCATCCATGTAGATCACGCCGGTGACTTTTCCGGAAGCGTCATGCTCGATCTTTGCGGCGTGCGCCTGGGTACGCAGGTCGAGATTGCCCGTAGCTTCGGCTGCCGGAATTTCGGTGTACAGGGAAGACCACTTCGCGCCGGATTTACACCCCTGGAAACAAAAACCCAGCTGCAGACAGGACGCACGTCCCGCGCGCGGGCGGCTGTTGATCGCCATGCGACCGGTAGACGCCTTGTAGCCCACCTTCGTGGCGCCGTTGTAAAAAACCTTGAAGTTGTTGTTTCCGGGCAAACCGGGAATGTCGTTGGTGCGCGTGACCCCGAGCTTGTCTTCCGCCTTGGCGTAATACGGGGCCAGTTCTTCATAGTCCAGCGGCCAATCGAGTAGATTGGTACCGGCAATGGCACCGTAAGTCGTGCGCGCCTTGAACTCGTACGGCTGGATGCGCAACGAAGCGCCGGCCCAGTGCACGGTACTGCCCCCGACAGTCTTGCAAATCCACGCGGGCAAGCCCCCGAAGTCTTTCGCCACTCGCCACGATCCCGACGTGGTGCGCTTGTCCAACCAGGCCAACTGCCCGAACGAAGCCCATTCGTCATTGACGAAGGTCGCCGAACTCTGGCGTTGTCCCGCTTCGAGCAGCACCACTTTTATGCCGCGCTGGCAAAGTTCGTTGGCCAGCGTCCCACCACCCGCGCCGGATCCGACGACCACTACAACCGACTCGTCCTTGTATTCGAATTTGTTATCCATTTTGGCGTCCCCTTTAGTCTTTGGCCGGGCTGGCCGATGCAGGCGGGTTCGGCAGCCAGGTCAGATCGTCGAAGCCGCGGTGCTTGTAGCCGCCGTGCTCCCAGGCGGAACCCTCGTAGCCGAAGTGCGCGAATGCGATCGGGTTGTTGTAGAGGTTGCCGACGGTTGTGCCGCGGACGGCGTTGAAGAAAGGCGTGCCCTCGATCGCTTTTGCTGCTGCGAGTCGGGCATCTTCGCCCGCGTTGACAAAGCTGCCGCCGGAAGCCGAGTCAAGCTTCTGAATGCCGTCGCTGAGCATTTGCAGCGTCGCCTTGTCTTTCGCGCTGCCATCCAGCGCCTTGACCACCAGCGCATAGGCTGCATCGTCCAGGGTGTCGTGCGGATAAAGCGTGCGCGCGAAGGCCATCAACGATTGACCCTGGGCGTCGCTCAACACACTGAGTTCCATCGCCCATGCGCGGCTCGGCGCGAACGCCAGGAAAGCGGATGACGTGCTCAGCATGCCCATCAGCACGCCGCTCGCCTTGATGAAATCACGCCGTGTAATTTTCGCCGCAGGCGTCACGGCACGGGCCATTTCATTCCTCGTGATCATATGCATTTTGTGCAGGTCGCCAGTACCGCGCTGCCGTATCCGATCGAGCGGCGATAACGGTGCAACCGCCTGCCTCTCCTCCCTCTAGATGATTTGACAATGTTGCGCCAGGAGCCGATTTCGCCTGGCACCCTTTCTCAACGATCGACATCATTCGCCGCTGCTGCGGCGGGGACCGACAACTATGATAGACGCGCAACCACCGATTTTTGACTTCGGCTCCTGCCGAGTTTGCAATCACGCACTCCGAATGATTAGTCCATAGCGGCGAATTGCGGTCAACGACAACTTATACCGCATTGCGTCAGATCGACTTGCCGATGACGCTGGAAAGCGCGGTGTTTTTGAGGCAATTCCAGAGCGGGCGCACTTCTGGTGCACCGCCGCGCCATTCGCCTGTCCGCGCAGCAATGCTCCGCCGGCGACGCACGCGTGTGCAATGCGAGCAAGACCAGGGCGGATCGAATGTTGCCGGTGAAGTTTGCGGAGTTCTTGCAGCGCCCGAGGTCCTGCAGATGCGGGACTGCGCCTTGGTATCGCCGGTTCAGATCACGCCGGCGGCACGCAATCTGGAAATGTCAGCGCTCGCATACCCCGCGTCATGCAGGATTTCGTTGGTATGTTGTCCCGCGTCGGGCGCGGGCCGGTCGACCGCGAATTCGTACTCGCTCATCTTCAGCGGCGGACCGAATTGCAGCGTGCCGCCCGCGCGCGAAACCATGTCCCGGGCAACGACCTGCGGATCCGAAAGGCTTTCTTCCAGCGTCAGCACCGGGGTGACGCAGCAATCCACACCGGAAAACTCTTCGACCCAGTGAGCCTGGGACTTCGACGCGAAAATCGCCGCGGTCTGCTCCTTGCCCCATTTCGCGTCGCGCGTGCGCTTTTCCCAGTGACTGTCCTTCAGGTCCGGACGGCCGAGCACATCGCATACGCGCTCCCAGAACTTCCATTCCAGCGCGCCGACCGCCATGTGGCGGCCGTCGGCGGTGCGGTACACCGAATAACAGGGTTCGCGCCCCGACAGAAAATCTTCTCCACGCGGAAGGGCGTTGCCGGTCGACGCGACTGCAGCCAGGGCCTGCAGGTTGTGCACGAGCACGCCTTCGGTCATGGCAACGTCGACATACCGGCCCTTGCCGCTGCGCTGCGCATCGAGCAACGCGGCCAGAATGCCCATGGCCGGCACCACCGCGCCGCCAAGAATGTCGGCGATCTGCAGATTCGGGATCGCGGGATCGCCATGCGCGATGCCGATTTGATCGACCAGGCCCGCGTAACCGCAGTAGTTGACGTCGTGGCCGGCAACATCGCGATACGGTCCGCTCTGCCCGTACCCTGAAATCGCACAGTAAACGATGCGCGGATTGATCGCAGCGCAGGCGGCATAGCCGATGCCGAGCCGGTCGACCACGCCTGGTCGAAAACCTTCGACCACCGCATCGGCCCCGCGCACCAGCGTCATGAAAACGTCCACACCCGCTGGCTGCTTCAGATCGAGCCGCAGCGCGCGCTTGTTGCGGTTTATTGCGGCGAACACCGGCGCGGTCTTGCCCGGTTCGGCGCCCAGCGTGCGCGCGTAGTCGCCGGCTCCGGTATCTTCGATCTTGATTACATCCGCGCCGAAGTCGGCCAGATGCAACGTGCAGACCGGGCCGGGCAGCAACCGGGTCAGGTCGAGTACGCGAATGCCGGCCAGCGGTTTGGGGCGCATCGCCAGTTCAACCGGCCGTGGCTTTTTTAGAGCCGGTATAGAACTCCGGATAGCGCTTCGCGATCACCGGACTGTCGGAGGCCCAGGCATGGCATGAATCCATCAGCCCCGGGCGCTTGCGCACACCCTGCTCGCGCTCGCGACGCGCGCGCAGCGGATACACGGTCTGAAACGCTGTGGTGGCCATCGGGCCGAGCAGTTCCAGCAGGTGCGTGCAACCGCGAGTGCCGCCGAGCAGCTCGCGCGTCTTCTGCGTCCAGCCGCCCTTGATCGCGAGTCCCTTCAGCGCCTGGAAATTCGGTGTGATGTCGCCGCACATGTTGTAAGGACCCCACACCGTGCGCGCCTCGACGCCGACGACATTGAGATCGTCGTCCACGGTCAGTCGCAGCCACATTTCATGCAACGGCTGTCCGGCCGGCGCCGGACCGCGATCGAGATCCTTGAGATCGTAGCTCTTGGTGTCGACCAGGTGGCCTTCGATATCCCAGAGACCGTCGTCGCGGCGGTAGCCGATGCACTCGACCTGGCGGCGGTGCATGAGCTGGCGTGGTGCAGGTGCGGTCAACCCGGTTTTCAACGTGGTCTTCCTGTGCGGCGGCGCTCTTCGAGACTCTTGAGCACCGCAAGTTTTTCGGCAGCGGATAATTCGAGCCAGCCCGCGATCTCGTCCAGCGTACGCAGACAACCGCGACACAGTCCGTTATACGGATTCATCTGGCAAACATTCACGCAAGGTGAGGCGGGTTCCCTGATTGCGCAGTTCACGCGGCGGCCTTGTCGCGCTTCGCGGCCAGCGCGCGGCCGGCGCGGGACATCGTCGGGCGGCCCAAATGACCGCAGATGAACTGGGCTGCGTCGAGCAGGCGATTCATATCGATGCCGGTGTCGATGTTCAGGCCATCGAGCATATAGAGCACGTCTTCGGTGGCGACATTGCCAGTTGCCCCTTTTGCATACGGGCAACCGCCAAGGCCGGCGGCGGAACTGTCGAACGTCGCTATACCGAGTTCCATCACCGCCAGGATGTTGGCGAGCGCCTGGCCGTAGGTATCGTGAAAATGGCCGGCGAGCTTGCCCACCGGAACTTTCTTCGCTACCGCCTCGACCATGCGCTGCGCGCGCGCTGGCGTACCGGTGCCGATGGTGTCGCCGAGCGAAACCTCGTAGCAGCCCATGTCGAACAGTTGTTGCGCGATATCCGCGACCGCCTCCGGTCTGACTTCGCCTTCGTAGGGACAGCCGAGCACGACCGAGATGTAACCGCGCACGCGCAGGCCGGCAGCAAGCGCGGCCTTGCAGACCTCAGCCTGGCGTTGCATCGATTCGGCGATGGTGCAATTGGTGTTGCGCCGGGAAAACGCTTCGGTGGCGGCGGCAAAGCCCGCAACTTCCTCGGCCCGTGCGGCGATGGCGGCTTCCAGCCCTTTCAGATTCGGCACCAGTACCGGATAGGCCACACCTGGCTTGCGCCGGATACACGCCATGACTTGCGCAGTGTCCGCCATTTGCGGCACCCATTTCGGCGATACGAAACTGCCGGCTTCGACGGACTGCAATCCGGCCTCCGACAGCCGGTCGATCAACTCGACCTTGACCTCTGTGGGGACCGAGCCGGGTTCATTCTGCAGTCCATCGCGCGGACTGACTTCGACTATTTTTACGCGTGCCGGATATTTCATGCTCTGCCTGCTTCCTCCGCTTCGAACTCTAGCAGCTGCGCGCCTTCGGCAACCTGCTCGCCTGCGCAAAAGTATATCTGTCTTACGATGCCGCGCTTCGGCGCACTGATCGTATGTTCCATTTTCATGGCTTCGATGATCATCAGCGTCTGCCCTTTCGCGACGCGATCGCCGCTGCCAACTAGCACCTGGATCACGCTGCCCGGCAGGGGCGACACCAGACGCCCGGAAGGATCTTCCTCCTCGATGGCAACGGGCTTGTCGAACGCAAGTCGGTAACTGCCGCCTCCCGCAAATATTGTCAGCTCGCCGGGTCGGGGCACGACCGTGGCACGACTGACCCTGCCGTCCAGATCCACCTCGATCATGCCATCGCCGCCGCCGCGCACCGAAGCGCTCACGCTGGCGCCGCCGGGCAGATCAAGCACATAGCCGCCGCTACGATAATGGGCCACAACCCTGATGCGCTTTCCCGCATCCACAAACATGTATGCGTGGTGGTTGTCTTCGTTCAGACGCCAGCCATGGCGCAGGTGCCAGGGCGAATACGGGTCCCCGGAACGCGCAGCGATCGCCTGCGCTTCGTCGTCCATGCGCAACGATTCGCCTAGCACCGCGATCGCCAGGATGTCGTCGGGCACGGCGGCCGGCTCGGGAAAGAGTGCGGCCCGGTTACGCTCGATCAGTCCGGTATCCAGCGCGCCCGGGCTGCCATCGGTGTCGGCAAAATCCGCATGGGCAGTCACCGCCGAGAGGAAAGACAAGTTGGTCGTGACACCGGCGACCTGATAGTCGCCCAGTGCGCACCGAAGGCGGCGCAGCGCCGAGGCGCGATCCCGATCCCATGCAATCAGCTTGGCAATCATCGGATCATAGTGCACGCCGACTTCGTCGCCCGCCTGCACGCCGCTGTCGACGCGCACATGGGCGTTTTGAGACGGCTGGCGCAGATGCTCGACGCGACCGGCCGCCGGCAGGAATCCGCGCGCCGGATCTTCGGCATAAATGCGCGCCTCGATCGCATGACCACTGATCGACAGCTCGTGCTGCGCCAAAGGCAGTGCCTCGCCGCAGGCGACCCGCAACTGCCATTCGACCAGATCGAGGCCGGTGATCATTTCGGTGACCGGATGCTCGACCTGCAGCCGCGTATTCATTTCCATGAAATAGAATCGGCCACCGGGTTCCACGATGAATTCGACCGTTCCGGCACCGACATAGCCCACGGCTTTCGCCGCGGCCACCGCTGCATCGCCCATCTGCTTGCGCCGCGCGACGCTCATGCCCGGCGCCGGCGCTTCCTCCAGAATTTTCTGATGGCGGCGCTGCACCGAACAATCGCGCTCGAAGAGATGCACGCAGCGACCATGCATATCGGCGAACACCTGCATTTCGATATGGCGCGGGCGCTCGAGATATTTCTCGATCAGCACCCGGTCATTACCGAATGACGATGCGGCTTCTCGCCTCGCCGATGCCAGCGCCTCGGCAAATTCGCCGGGTTGATTCACCACGCGCATGCCTTTGCCCCCACCGCCCGCGCTGGCCTTGATCAGCACCGGATAGCCGATGTGCCCGGCTTCCTCCTGTAGCCGCGCCAGGTCTTGCGCGGCGCCGTGATAGCCGGGCACCAGCGGCACACCGGCCTTTTCCATCAATGTTTTCGCCGCCGCTTTGGACCCCATCGCCTCGATCGCGGCGGATGGAGGACCGATGAACTCCACACCGGCCTGCGTGCAAGCGCGCGCAAAGTCCGCGTTCTCGGAAAGAAAGCCGTACCCCGGATGAATTGCCTGGGCGCCGCTTTTCTTCGCGACCTCGAGCATGCGATCGCCGCGCAGATAGGAATCGCGCGGGTGCGCGGGGCCGATCAACCAGGCTTCGTCGCAACTGCCGACATGCATGGCGCGCGCATCAGCCTCCGAGTACACCGCGACCGTGCGCACGCCGAGGCGCTTTGCCGTGCGTGCGATGCGGCAGGCGATTTCGCCGCGGTTGGCGATGAGGATCTTGTCGAACATTTGATATCTGGTTTTCCTGCCGCCGCCGGCAAACAAGGCCTACTTCCAGGTGTCGTCCACATCGTCCGGTGCCAGGGGCTCGGATTGGCCACCCGGCTGGCGCGACAGATTGTTGTGCAACAGCAATGCAAGGATGAAGCAAAGACCAAACAGCGCAAGCCCGATGAAACTCGCAGCCATGGCGATATGCACCAGCGTTTCGATGGTGCCACCACGCGCCTCTTCGCAAGCGGCCCAGCCCTCCCGGGTCTTCATCGCGATATCGACCAGCGCCGCCGTATCTGCCGATCGCAAATCAGCGAGCAGGCTGTCGAACCTGGGCAGCGTCGGCTGGTACTGGCCCATGTAGTGCCACAACCAGATCCCGGCGCCCAGATCGAGCATAAACATCGCAAGGCCGAGCGCGCAGAACAGCGCGAGCAGCTTCGCTCTTTGCGCGTCGAGCGCGGCCGATGCGTCCACGGCGAATCCCAAGTCAGCTCCAGTGCGGCTTGCGCTTGTCGAGGAAGGCAACCAGGCCTTCCTGTCCTTCGCTTTCCACGCGGATGGCGGCGATGCGTTTTGCCGTTTCTACCGACAACGCGTCGTCGATCGGCCGACGGCTGACATCTTCGATCAGTCTCTTGGCGGCGGCCTGCGCTTTTGGACCGCCTTTGAGAAGGTGCCCGGTGATGCTTGCCACAGACTCGTCGAGCACACCTTCATCGACGACTTCGTGCACCAGGCCAATACGCCTGGCCTCAGCGGCGTCGAAGCGCTCCGCGGTCAGGAAATAACGCCGTGCAGCGCGCTCGCCGATCGCCGCAATGACGTACGGACTGATGACCGAGGGGATCAAGCCCAGCCGCACTTCCGATAGACAAAAGAGCGCCTGAGTGCTTGCGATCGCAATATCGCAACAGGCGACCAGTCCCACCCCGCCGCCGAAGGCAGAGCCCTGCACCCGCGCGATGGTCGGCTTCTGTACCCCTTCGAGCGTGCGCATCAGATTGGCAAGCGCCACGGCATCACGCAGATTTTCCTCCTGCGAATATTTGGCCATGCGCCGCATCCAGTTCAGATCGGCCCCGGCGGAAAAGCTCTTGCCGTTGGCGGCAAGCACGATGACGCGGACCTGCGACAGGTGATCGAGGCGGCGCAGCTCCGCGGTCAACACTGCAATCAGGCCATCGTCGAAAGCGTTATGCACGTCGGGACGATTCATGCGAATCGTGGCGACGCCGTCGATTAGTTCTGTCTGCAGCATATCTTGATTCATGGCTGGTCCGCCTTGTCAGTCCGGCGCAAAACGTTTAGCTACTTCCTCGAGCATGACCTCGGTGGCGCCTCCGCCGATCGACAGCACGCGCGCATCGCGCGCCTGGCGCTCGATCGCTGATTCGCGCATATAGCCCATGCCCCCGTGGAATTGCTGGCAGGTGTAAACCACTTCGTTGGCCAGCTCGCCGGTCAGCGCCTTGAGCATCGAAACTTCGCGTACGCAATCGCGCTGCTGCCCGGCGAGCCAGCCGCAGTGATACAAAAACTGCCGTGCCGCGTGGGTCCTGGCTTCGAGCATGGCCAGGCGCTGGCGAATCACTTGCTTGTCGAACAGCGTTGCGCCGAACGCCTTGCGCTGCTTGACATATTCGATTGTCAGCCGCAGCGACGTGAGCGCGTTGCCAACCGCCATCGCCGCCGCCGCGATGCGCTCGCGCTGGAAATTTTTCATGACCGCATAGAATCCACCGTTCTCTTCGCCCAGAAGATTTTGCGCGGGAATACGGCAGTCTTCGAAAGCGAGCTCCGCCGTGTCGGAACACAGCCAGCCGGTTTTGTTCAGCGCGCGCCCCACGCGGAAACCCGGCGTGCCTTTTTCGACGATGAACATGGAAATGCCGCGCGAACCCTTGGCGGCCGCATCAGTCCGCGCGGCTACGAAGTAGAGATCCGCGTACACGCCGTTGGTAATGAACATCTTGGCGCCGTTCAAGATCCAGTCCGCTCCGTCGCGCCGGGCGCGCGTGCGCAGGCCGGCCACGTCGGAGCCGGCATCCGGCTCGGTGACCGCCACCGCGGTGATGCATTCCCCGCCGATGATGCCCGGAAGATATTTTTCCAGCTGCGCCCGCGAGCCGGCATTGACCAGATGCGGCGAGGCCATGTCCGAGTGCACCAGGGCCGTAACGATGAATCCGCCGAATGTGCTGCGCGACAGCGCTTCCGCAAACACGAGGGAAGTCAGCGCGTCGGACTGCGATCCGCCGAATTCGGTCGGGTAAGTTATGCCGAAAAAACCCAGTGCGCCCATTTTACGCAACACCTCGCGCGGGACGAAACCTTGCTCTTCCCAGGCCGCGCCGTAGGGCTCGACTTCCCTGGCAACAAAACGCGCGACTTGCTCGCGCAGCGCGACATGCTCTTCGGTGAGATAGATGGATTCCATGATCTGTTGGCTGCCAGGCGTGTCCAGGGTTACATTCGGAACACGCCGAAACTGGTTTTCTCGATCGGCGCGTTCAGTGCCGCCGACAAGCCCAGGCCCAGCACCATGCGCGTGTCGGCCGGGTCGATCACGCCATCGTCCCATAGCCGCGCGCTGGCGTAATAGGGATGGCCTTGCATTTCGTATTGCGCGCGAATCGGCGCCTTGAAAGCTTCTTCGTCCGCCCCACTCCAGGTCTTGCCGGCCTTTTCCAGTCCGTCGCGCTTGACCTGCGCAAGCACGCTTGCCGCCTGCTCCCCGCCCATCACCGAAATGCGCGCGTTCGGCCACATCCACAGGAAGCGCGGGCTGTAGGCGCGGCCACACATGCCGTAGTTGCCGGCGCCAAAGCTGCCGCCGACGATGACCGTGAACTTCGGCACGCGCGCGCAGGACACGGCGGTGACCAGCTTGGCGCCGTCTCTGGCAATGCCGCCAGCTTCGTATTTTTTTCCAACCATGAATCCGGTGATGTTCTGCAGGAACACCAGCGGGATGCCGCGCTGCGCGCACAGCTCGATGAAATGCGCGCCCTTGAGCGCGGATTCCGAATAAAGGATGCCATTGTTGGCGACGATGCCCACCGGATAGCCGAAGATATGCGCGAATCCGCATACCAGGGTGGTGCCGTAGAGGGCCTTGAATTCGTCGAGTTCGCTGCCGTCGACGACACGCGCGATGATTTCGCGGATGTCGAAGGATTTGCGCGTATCGGCGGGGACTACCCCGTGCAGTTCCGCTGCGTCATACAGCGGCTCGCGCGGTTCGCGCAATTCCAGTCCGACCTGTTTCTTGCGATTCAGATGGGAAACGATGCGGCGCGTGAGTTCCAGCGCATGCGGATCGTCGTTCGCATAGTGATCGGCCACCCCCGACACGCGTGCGTGCACGTCCGCGCCGCCCAGTTCTTCCGCGCTGACGATTTCGCCGGTGGCCGCCTTGACCAGCGGCGGACCGGCCAAAAATATCGTGCCCTGGTTCCTGACAATGATCGATTCATCGGCCATTGCTGGCACGTAGGCGCCACCGGCGGTGCACGATCCCATCACGCAGGCGATCTGCGGGATGCCGAGCGCCGACATGTTGGCCTGATTGTAAAAAATTCGACCGAAGTGATCGCGGTCCGGGAAGACTTCGTCCCAGGTGGGCAGGTTGGCACCACCGGAATCGACCAGGTAGATGCACGGCAGATGATTCTGCTGCGCTATTTCCTGCGCGCGCAGATGCTTCTTCACCGTCATCGGGAAATACGTGCCGCCCTTGACCGTGGCGTCATTGGCGACGATCACGCATTCGCGCCCGGCCACGCGCCCCACCCCGGTTACGATACCGGCAGCCGGCACCTGGCTGTCATACATGTTCCATGCCGCGAGCTGGGACAGCTCGAGGAAGGGCGAGCCCACGTCCAGTAGCCGACGCACCCGCTCGCGCGGCAGCAGTTTGCCGCGGCCGACGTGTTTGTCCCGCGCCGCATCCCCGCCCCCTTTGCCGATCAACGCGATTTTTTCGCGCAGATCGCTGACCAGCGCCGACATCGCTGCGCTGCCCGCCTTGAATTCCGGCGAGCGTGGATTGAGTTTGCTTTCGATCGCAGTCATGGCGGTTCAGGTCCGCTTGGCAATCGGATGGCCGAGCAGAAGCTGGTAAGGATGCCACCAGCAAGGCGCAGGGTTGCAGGAATTGCCCGACTGCGCGAATCCGTAGAGCAGATATTCCGCCATCTGCTTACCAGCCTCCGCTTTGCAGCCAGCGATCGACTTGATCCAGCCGGTCGAAGCCCCAGAACGGTTCGCCGTCGACGATGACATACGGCGAGCCGAATATGCCGCGGCCGATGGCCGCCTCGGTTTCGACCTTGAGTTTTTCTTTCATCGCCGGATCGCCGATGACATCGAGAATTTTCTGCCGATCGAGGCCGAGCCTGGCGGCGACGTCCGCGGTCGTGTCCGGACTGGAAATGTCGCGATCCTCCACCATGTAAGCGCGGTAAAGCGCGAGCGTGGCTTCCTCCTGCCGCGCCGCGCCCTGCGATTCCAGCCAATAGACGACGCGGGAGGGCGACTGTGACGCGATCGGAAACTTTCCCGGCATCCTGAAGGGGATGTTGGCCAGCCGTGCCGACCGCTCCATGTCGCGACGGCTGTAGTCGCCTTTCAGCGGCACGCTGGGCAACGGCAACGCGCCGGTCACCTTGAAAACCACGCCCAGCAGGATTGGCTTCCACTCGACACTGCGGCCATGCTTCGCCGCGAGCACGGAAATTCGCGTCGCCGCCATGTAGCCGAAGGGCGAGGCAAAGTCGTAGTAAAACTGGATCGGGTTGGGCATCGTCGCTCCGTCTAGCGGGGAGGAAAAGTCGTGTTGTTCAATTTCGCAACCGCCGGCACCAGCGAAGCCACCATATGCTCTGGTCCGCCGAATCCAAGATTCACCGCCTGGGTCAGGGTTTGCAACGTGGCGGAGGCCATCGCACCGGCCACGCCAAATTCCATGGCCATCTGGTTGTAGTAGCGCACATCCTTGAGCGCGTTGGCGAGTCCGAACTTCATGCCGGCAAAATTGCCCTCCACTGCCTGGCCCGCCATCATCTGGAAAATCCCGGAATTGGCCGCGCCGGTGGAGACCAGCGCAAAATATTTCTTCGGATCCACGCCAAGCTTGGCGCAGGCGGTCAGCGCTTCGGCGATCAACGCCATCTGGCCGATCGCGGCGCAATTGTTGATGAGCTTGATCTTGTGGCCGGCGCCGACTTCGCCAACATGAAAAATATTCTCGCAGAACGCCTTCAGCACGGGCTCGATTTCCAGAAAAGTCGCCTGGTCTGCACCGACCATAGTGTTCAACCGGCCCTGCTCCGCTTCGACCGGTGTGCGCGCCAGTGGCGCATCCACCAGGCGCACGCCTTTCGCCTTCAGGTCGGCGAAGATCTTCAATGTGGAGCCGGGCTGGCTGGTTGAAGTGTCCACGACGATCTGGCCCGACGCGGCACTGTCGAGGATCCCGCCTTTGCGATAAACCAGGTCCTCGACCTGGGTTGATCCGGTTACGCAAAGAACGACGATCTCGCTGGCCTTGACCAGATCGGCAACGTCCTTTGCTTCGTGTGCGCCGCGCTGGATCAGGTCCTCGACCGGTGCGCGGTTTCTGTGACCGAGCACACTGGTCGGAAATCCTTTCTCGACCAGATTCTTTGCCATGCCGTGGCCCATCAGGCCTACGCCGATGAAGCCAATTTTCTTATTCGCCATTCCCGCCTCCCCAGTTCAGTCCACGCCCGGCACTGCGGCGTTCAGACAAGTTCCACCGCCATCGCGGTGGCTTCACCGCCACCGATGCACAGGCTCGCCACACCGCGCTTCAGGCCATTTTTACGCAGCGCGCCGATCAGCGTCACCAGGATGCGCGCACCGGACGCGCCGATCGGATGGCCAAGCGCGCAGGCGCCGCCGTGCACATTCACTTTCTCGTGCGGCAGTTTGTGCTCGCGCATGGCCGCCATGGTCACCACGGCAAAAGCTTCATTGATCTCGTACAGGTCGACGTTGCCGGCATTCCAGCCGGTCTTGTCGAACAGCTTGCGGATCGCGCCGACCGGCGCGGTGGTAAACAAGCTCGGCTCCTGCGCGTGCGTCGCGTGTCCGACAACCTTCGCCAGCGGCTTCAATCCAAGTTTGTCGGCCGTCGAACGCCGCATCATGACCATGGCCGCGGCGCCGTCAGAAATCGAACTGGAATTGGCCGCGGTTACGGTGCCGTCCTTGCGGAACGCGGGCTTGAGCAGCGGAATCTTGTCGAAATTGGCCTTGAATGGCTGTTCGTCGTGCTCGATGAAGCGTTCGTCCTTGCCAGCCTTGATCGCCATCGGCACGGTCTCCCATGCAAACGAACCGTCCTTGTTCGCCTTTTGTGCGCGCTCCAGGGAAGTGATGGCAAAGCGATCCTGCTCTTCGCGCGCAAACCCGTACTTCGAAGCGCAGTCCTCTGCAAAGGTGCCCATCAGCCTGCCTTTGTCGTAAGCATCTTCCAGCCCATCGAGAAACATATGGTCCATGACTTGCTGGTGGCCCATGCGGTAGCCGGTGCGCGCCTTTGGCAGCAGGTAAGGGGCATTGCTCATGCTCTCCATGCCGCCCGCAACCATGATCTCGTTGCTGCCAGCCGCCAGCAGATCGTTGGCGAACATGGCCGCCTTCATGCCCGATCCGCACATCTTGTTGACCGTGGTGCAACCCGCCGCGAGCGGCAATCCGGCTCCGAGCGAGGCCTGCCGCGCCGGCGCCTGACCTTGTCCGGCCGCAAGCACGCAACCCATGATAACTTCCTCTACCTGCTCCGGCTTGATACCCGCACGCTCGATCGCCGCACGGATGGCGGCAGCACCAATTTGCGGCGCGGCAAAGTCTTTCAGTTCTCCCTGCAGGGCGCCCATCGGTGTGCGCGCTACGGAAACGATAACGATCGGGTCGGTTGCCATATTGAGTCTCCTTGTCGCCAATCAGGCGGCAGATGCGAAGCGGCGCCGGAAGCGCAGCGTCTCGGGATAGGGAAACACGTCTTCGACATGGCCCGCAGCGATGCGGCGCTGGGTCGCCGTCCAGAAATCGGCATCGAGCAATTCCCGATGGCGCGAGAGGAAGGCTTCGCGCACGCGCGGATCCCCCAGCAGGAATGCCGCAAACTCCTCGGGGAAAATGTCGTCCGCCCCGACCGGATACCAGGGCTCGGCGGCCATCTCGTCCTCCGGAGTCCGCGGCTGCGGCATACGGCGAAAATTGCAGTCGGTCATGTAGGCAATTTCGTCGTAGTCGTAGAACACGACGCGGCCGAAACGGGTCACGCCGAAATTCTTGAACAGCATGTCGCCCGGAAAGATATTGGCGGCCGCAAGCTGGCGGATGGCATCGCCGTATTCGCGCACGGCCTGCGCCAGCTGCTCGCCGCTGGCGCCGTCCACATACATGTTCAGCGGAATCATGCGCCGTTCGATGTAGAGGTGCTTTACGATCAGGGTATCGCCTTCCTCTTCGACCATCGACGGCGCCAGCCTGCCCAGCTCTGCGACCAGTTCCGGCGCAAACCGCTCTATCGGAAACGCCACATCGGTGTATTCAAGCGTATCGGCCATGCGCCCGACGCGGTCGTGGTACTTGACCATCAGGTATTTGTCCTTGACCTGTTGTCGGGTGGTGTCCTTCGGCGGCGAGATGACGTCCTTGATAACCTTGAACACATAAGGATAGGAAGGCAGCGTGAATACCAGCATGACCAGGCCACGGATGCCGGGCGCTATCACGAAACGATCGTGCGAGTGTTTCAGGTGATGCAGGAAATCGCGGTAGAAAAGCGTTTTGCCGTGCTTCTGCAGTCCGAGAACCGTGTAGATTTCGGCAGCCGGCTTGTTAAGTAGCAGGCTTTTAAGAAACTCGACATATCCGGATGGCACTTCCATGTCGACCATGAAATAGGCGCGGCTGAATCCAAACAGGACTGCCAGGTGCTCCGCGTCTAGAAGGATGGTGTCCAGGTAAATGCTGCCATCGCCGTTACGCAGCACCGCGATGGAGAATGGCATTTCGGCATTGCCGTTGATGAGCTTGCCGATGAAGTAAGCGCCCTTGTTGCGGAAGAATGGCGACGACAGCACCTGGATCTGATTGTTGGCCTCCAGCCTGATCGGCCGGCCAAGGTGTGCGCGCACCGCCCGCAACAGCCAGCGGGTATCGCGGTTCAGATCGCGGAAGGGATTGCGCAAGCCAAAATCGCGCAGCACACGCGCGATAGTGGCGCGCAGTCCATCCCTGGCGGGGTAATAGCTTCGATAGGTGGGTGGATCCGAATCGATGTGCTCGGTCGACAGCGCCGGACGCACGAACAGAAAATCGTTATGAAAGTAATTGCGATGCAGGATGCGGCAGCTTACCGAATTGAAGAAGCTTTCCGCCAGCTCCGGCTGCTTGTGATTGGTCAGCAGTCCGATGTAATGCAGTTTGACCTGCTGCCAGATCGCGTCGGGAAGCTGATCGGTGTTGCAGCGCCGCTGCAGGTAGTCGACGGTCTCGGTAATTCGGCGATCGTAGAATTGGATACGCTCGCGCGAAATGCGTTGGATTTCCGCCCACTGCCCGCCCTCGAACAGGGATTTGGCGTAGCGGCTGGTTTCCCGAAACAGGCGGTAGTGACGGTTAAATCCGTCGAGCAGACCCTGCGCGATGAGAAACGCGAGTTCTTGCTGCGTTTGCTGGATTGCAGCCATCATGCGCGGCGCATCACCGGGTTTCGTCGAACAGTTCGCGGCCGATCAGCATGCGCCGTATCTCGGATGTACCCGCGCCAATTTCGTAGAGCTTCGCATCGCGCCATAAACGCCCGGTGGCATAGTCGTTGATGTAACCGTTTCCGCCGAGTGCCTGTATTGCCTCGCCCGCCATCCAGGTGGCTTTTTCCGCCGCATAAAGAATGGCCCCGGCCGCATCCTTGCGCGTGGTATGACCGCGATCACAAGCCTTTGCCACGGCATATACATAGGCCTTGCAGGCACTCATGGTCGTGTACATGTCGGCGACCTTGCCCTGCATCAACTGGAATTCGCCGATCGGCTGGCCGAACTGTTCGCGCTGGTGCAGATAGGGCATGACCACATCCATGCACGCTTGCATGATGCCAAGTGGTCCGCCGGCGAGCACGGCGCGCTCATAATCCAGGCCGCTCATCAGCACCTGTACGCCGCGATTCACCTCGCCAAGCACGTTTTCCACCGGCACCTCGCAATCACGAAATACCAATTCGCAGGTATTCGAGCCGCGCATGCCGAGCTTGTCGAGTTTCTGCGCAGTGGAAAAACCCTTGAAGCCTTTTTCGATCAGAAACGCGGTAATACCCTTGGCACCTGCAGGCACATCGGTCTTGGCGTACACCACGAGCACGTCCGCATCGGGGCCGTTGGTGATCCACATTTTGCTGCCGTTGAGCACATAGCGGTCATCGCGGCGCTCGGCGCGCAACTTCATGCTGACCACGTCGGACCCGGAATTCGGCTCGCTCATCGCCAGTGCGCCAACATGTTCACCGGAAATCAGCCGCGGCAGGTAATGCCCTTTCTGTGCCGCGCTGCCGTTGCGGTTGATCTGGTTCACGCAAAGATTGGAGTGTGCGCCGTATGACAGGCCAACCGCGGCCGAAGCACGCGACACCTCTTCCATCGCCACCACGTGGGCGAGGTAGCCCATGCCGGCGCCGCCGTATTCATCGGGGGCAGTAATGCCAAGCAGGCCCAAGTCCCCCAGCTTGCGCCACAGATCCATCGGGAACTCGTTGGACTGGTCCGTTTGCGCGGCGCGTGGGGCGATTTCAGCCGCGGCGAAATCGCGCACGCTTTCGCGCAGCATCTCGACGTCCTCGCCGAGATCGAAATCCAGAATGGGAATGGAAGCCATCGCGGGGTGCTCCGGGCGGTTCAAAGATCGGGCCTTCCATGCATGGTCATCAGCGTTTGCAACAATGTGGCGCACAGGGTTTCGCGACCACCCTTGACTACGAAAACGTCGACCTGCGCAACCACCAGCGTGCGCCCGGACTTGAGCACATGCCCGCGCGCGATCAGCAGATCGCCATCGCCCGGCGCCAGCAGATTCAGCTTGTATTCGACGGTCAACACGCTGGAATTCTCGGGCATCAGCGTAAATCCGGCGTAGCCGCCCGCCGAGTCTGCAATGGTACCGATGATGCCGCCGTGAAAATAGCCGTGCTGTTGGCTCAGCTCTGGCTTGTACGGCAGCTGAATTTCGCATTCGCCCGGCCCGAGCCACGCGACCCGCGCGCCAAGCAGCACCATGACCTGCTGGCGATCGAAGCTAGCCTGGACGCGCTGCGCATAAGCTGGATTTCTGGGCTCGAAGCCGGGCATGAAACCTCCGTTTGCGACGACTCTAATTGACGTTTACGTTAACGTCAATTAAATACGTCGTTTTCGCCCATAAAACTATTTTGTTTCAGTTAGTTAATACTATTGAACGACGGGTCGCATGACGCGGCGATCTGACCTCCCGACCAAGCGCGATTTATTGCGCAACAAATGATAATTATCAATCATTTAATTTTTTCGTCCGGCCACTTTCGAGGCAGAAGAGGCGGACTTGCGAGCCGCATCGAGGAAATTGTGGCATTGCTCTTCGAACGCAGCAATTTCACCGAGCACGACTTCAATATCCTCGCGTTGTTGCTCGAGGATGTTACGACGCTTGCGCAGCACTTCCTGCAGGCGCTCGACCTGGGCGCGCTCATCCTTGGCCGCATCGTACATGTCGATCAGTTCGCGAATCTCGGACAGCGACAGCCCGAGCCGTTTTCCGCGCAAGGTCAGTTTCAATCGCACCTTGTCGCGATTGCCATACACCCGGTTGCGGCCGGCGCGGGACGGCGCAATCAGCCCATGGTCTTCATAGAATCGGATAGCGCGGGTGGTCAGGCCGAATTCTCGCGCAAGTTCTGTAATGGTGAATGTAGTATCGGCCATGCCGGCGGCGGTTTACGTTAGCGTCAAGTAGAATCCCACTATAGCGCGGCCTCTCCTCTTACTGGTACCCGTTCGATGCAAACCTCCGTCTTGCCGGCGATCGTCGACGCAATGACCTTCCCTATTGCGGATGCACCCGCCGCAGGCACCGTGCGCGAGGTTGCGCCCGGCCTGTACTGGCTGCGCATGCCGCTGCCGTTTGCGCTCAATCACATCAATCTCTGGCTATTGCGCGATGAAAAGGGATGGACCGCGGTCGACTGCGGTATCGGCCTGGAGGAGACGCGTACGCATTGGGAAAAGATTTTCGCCGGATTCGTCGGCCACCCGGGACTAACACGTGTGCTGGTGACGCATTTTCATCCCGATCATTTCGGCAATGCCGGCTGGCTGACCAGCCGATTCGACGCGCCCCTGTGGATGACCGAAACGGAATACCTGACTGCGCTCGCGCAATACGAGCAATTGCCCGGTTTTGGTGCCGACGCGACCGCCACGCTGTTTGCACAACACGGGCTGGACGACGAACGCGTTGCCGCCGTCGCCGGCCGCGGCAATTCATACCGCAAGATCGTCGGCGAACCGCCGCGCCGCTTCGTGCGCATGCTGGACGGCGACGAAATCGGCATTGGCGGCAACAAATGGCGCGTCATCGTCGGCTACGGGCATGCGCCGGAGCATGCGGCCCTTTACTGCAGATCGCTCGGCGTGCTGATTTCCGGCGACATGCTGCTACCAAAGATCAGCACCAACATCAGCGTCTGGCCGAGCAAACCGGAAAGCGATCCGCTGAAACAATTCCTCTGGTCGATCGATCGCTTCGCCGAACTGCCCGCCGACACGCTGGTCCTGCCCTCGCACGGACTTCCCTTTCGCGGCGCGCGCCTGCGCGTGCAGATGCTTCACGACCATCATCGCGACCGCCTGGCGGAAGTGCTTGATGCCTGCGCGAAACCACGTACCGCGACGGATCTGTTGCCGGTGCTGTTCCGGCGCGAACTGGACACACACCAGACCTTTTTCGCCATGGGCGAATCGATCGCACACCTGAATAACCTCTGGCTGGCTGGCAAACTGTCGCGCTCATTTGGTTCCGACGGCGTGTACCGCTTTATCGTGCCGTCGAAATGAAAGTCGCCGGGGTCCCGTACCGCAGCGTCTGGCGCGAAGCCGACCGCGTTGCGATCATCGATCAGACCCGCCTGCCCTTCGAATTTCAGACGTTGCGGCTATCCACCTGCGACGACGCGGCGCATGCGATTCGCTCCATGCAGGTGCGCGGCGCGCCGCTGATCGGCGCAACCGCGGCCTACGGCATTGCGCTGGCGATGGCTGCGAACGTGTCCGACGCCAGCCTGAGCATTGCCGCGGACTTGCTCAGCGCCACGCGACCGACGGCGGTGAACTTGCGTTGGGCCATTGATCGCGCGGTGCGGCGACTGCAGCCGCTCGCGCCGGCGGATCGTGTGCAGGCGGCATGGGCGGAAGCGGAAAGCATCGCTGCGGAGGACATTGCGTTCAATCGTGCCATCGGTCACCACGGACTGACGCTGTTACAGGCCATTGCGCACGGCAAGGGCGTGGTCAATGTGCTCACGCATTGCAATGCCGGCTGGCTGGCCACCGTGGATGGCGGCACGGCCCTGGCGCCGGTTTATCTGGCGCACGACGCCGGCATTGCGGTGCATGTATGGGTAGACGAAACCCGGCCGCGCAACCAGGGTCTGCTCACCGCCTGGGAGCTTTCACAACATGGTGTGCCAAACACGCTTATCGCCGACAATGCCGGCGGCCATCTGATGCAGCGCGGGCAGGTGGATCTGGTAATCGTGGGCGCGGATCGTGTCACCGCCACCGGGGACGTCTGCAACAAAATCGGCACTTACCTTAAGGCGCTCGCAGCAAAAGATTGCGGAGTGCCGTTTTATGCGGCCGTGCCTTCGCCAACGATCGACTGGGACATCATCGATGGATTGCGGGATATTCCAATCGAGGAACGCAGCGCCGCGGAAATACTGACCATGCGGGTACGCGATTCCGGCCAACGCATCGACCACGCGCAAATCGCGCCCGAAGGCACGCATACCGCAAATCCGGCCTTCGACGTCACGCCTGCCCGGCTAGTCACGGCGATCATTACTGATCGTGGTATCGCGCCGGCGAGCGCGGCGGGCCTCCTCGGCTTGTATGGCAAGGAGGTCGCGTCGGTATGACCGAGTTGCAACTCAGAAAGCAGATCATCGGCACGGCGCTGAGCATGAATGCGCTGGGCATCAATCGCGGCAAATCCGGCAATGTTAGCGCCCGTTGGAAAGACGGCTTTCTAATCACGCCTTCGGCATTGCCTTACGACGAAACCAGGCCGGCGGACATCGTCTTCATCGACAAGCAAGCCAAGGCCAGAGGCCGGTGCCCGCCTTCTACCGAGTGGCGTTTTCACTTTGACATCTATCGCAGTAAGCACGACGTTCACGCGGTGGTACACACACACTCGAGCTTTGCCACCACGCTCGCGTGTCTGGGCATGGGTGTGCCCGCCTTTCACTATATGGTTGCTGTCGCCGGCGGCAACGACATCCGCTGCGCGCCTTATGCGACCTTCGGCACGCAGGCGTTGTCCGACCATGCCATGCAGGCCATGCGCGAGCGCCGCGCCTGCTTGCTCGCCAACCACGGAATGATCGCAACCGGTGCGGACTTGAAGGGTACGCTGGCCCTGGCGGTTGAGGTCGAAGCCCTGTGCGAGCAATACTGGCGCGCCCTGCAGATCGGCAAACCCGCGCTTCTATCCGATGAAGAGATGTCCACCGTGGTAGAAAAGTTCAGGAATTACCGAGTGCGGACGCGCTAATTTCCAGTCGGACTTGCACTGCCGGCCACTTCGCCCTAGCTTAGTCACATGGCCGAAGAAAAATCCAATACGCCGGCAGCCGCCGATCCGACCGATTTCGCCCGCGTCTTCGCGGAAATTGCGCTGCGCAGCAAGCATCTGGTCGAAACCCGGCTGGCCGAGCAGGCGAGGCAGACAGGCGAAGAGCCAAGCGACGAACTCGGCGTCGGCAAAGCCTTCTCCGAGCTGGCGGCCAAGCTGATGAGCGATCCCTTCAAGCTGGCGGAAATGTCGATGCGCATGTGGCAGGACTATTTCACGCTCTGGCAGAACACTGTCCTCAAGGCTTCCGGCGGCGAAGCCGCGGCGGTCGCGGAGCCGGGAAAATCCGACAACCGCTTCAAGAGCGAGTTGTGGCAGAACAACCTGGTGTTCGACTACATCAAGCAGTCTTACCTGATCGCTGCGCAGAACATTCAGAAATCGGTTTCGGAGGTCGAAGGGCTCGATGCCCAGACAGCGCGCAAGGTGAAATTCTTCACGCGCCAGTACGTCGATGCACTGGCACCGACGAATTTCGTGCTGACCAATCCGGAGGTGCTCAAAACCACCATCGAAACCGGCGGCAAGAATCTGCTGGAAGGCCTCAATCACCTGCTGCAGGACATCGATCGCGGCGATGGCAAGCTGGCCATCAGCATGACCGACACCAAGGCGTTCAAGATGGGCGAGAACGTCGCCAGCACGCCAGGCAAGGTTGTATTCCAGAACGACCTGATGCAACTGATCCAGTACCAGCCGACCACCAAAGAGGTTTACAAGACTCCGCTGCTGATCGTGCCGCCGTGGATCAACAAGTACTACATCCTCGACCTGAGGCAGAAAAATTCCTTCATCCGGTTCGCGCTCGACCAGGGACACACGGTATTCGTGATTTCCTGGGTGAACCCGGACGAGAGGCACGCCAACAAGACCTTCGACGATTATTTGCTGGAAGGACCCTGGGCGGCGTTAGGCGCGATCGAACAGGCAACCGGCGAGCACGACATCAACCTGATCGGCTATTGCCTGGGCGGAACGCTGACCGCGTCGCTACTGGCCTGGATGGCAGCCAAAAACGAGCACCGCGTGAAGTGCGTGACCTTCTTCACCACGCTGATCGATTTCTCGGACCCTGGCGAGCTGGGCGTATTCTGTGACGAAGAGGTCGTCAATAATCTGGAAAAGAAAATGGCGGAGCGCGGCTACCTGGAGGGCTCCGACATGGCGTCGACCTTCAATATGCTGCGTGCCAATGACCTGATCTGGTCATTTGTGGTCAACAACTACCTGCTCGGCAAGGAACCGTTTCCATTCGACCTGCTGTACTGGAATTCGGATGCGACGCGCATGCCGGCGAAAATGCATACCTTTTACCTGCGCAACATGTATATCAAGAACAAGTTGCGCGAGCCCGGCGGCATCACGCTGGCGGGCGAGCCGATCGACCTGTCAAAAATTGACGTCCCTGCTTATTTCGTTTCCACCATCGAAGACCACATCGCGCCGTGGAAGACGACCTACCTGGGCGCACAGCTTCTGAAAAGTCCGGTGCGCTTTACGCTCGGCGGCTCCGGCCATATTGCCGGAATCGTCAATCCGCCGGCGGCGAACAAGTACTGGTATTGGACCAACGACAAACTGCACGACAGTGCAGACGCGTGGCTCGCGTCCGCTGAAAAGCATGCGGGGTCGTGGTGGACCGACTGGACCGACTGGATCGCCGACTTTGGCGGGGACAAGGTGCCGGCACGCATGCATGGCGGCAAACTGAAAGTCATCGAGGACGCCCCGGGCAGTTATGCCAGCCTGCGCCTGGATGCGTCGCCGCAAAAGCCAGTGAAATCAAAACCGCGCGCGCCAGCGCGCAAGAAAGCAAACTGACGGGCGAGTACGAGGTCCACGCCAGCGCCCCCCTGATCGCTTAAAAAAAAGCCGCCGGCATTCTGCCTGGCGGCTTTTTTGCGTGCAACGCCCTGAACTCAGTCGCGCTTGCGCTCGTTATGCTTTTCGCGGTGGATGCGTTTGCTCTGCCGATTTTCCGCCGACTGAATGCGTTGTTGCTCGCCGGCGCCAACATGCCCGTCTGCTGCGGCATTGGCTTCCTTGCGATCAACCTTTGCCTGCCCACGCTCGGCGTTTGCCGCCTCGCGGTTGGTCAGCGATCCGTTTTTGACGCCGTTCTCGATACGCTGCTCCTGGTTGGCATTGCGCTGGACGTCGGTCTGCATGCGTTGCGAGGAAGCCGAATTCGGGTCACCGGTCTGCGCGTCGTGCTTTTCCTTATAAATGTCCTTGCTCACCTGGTTCTGCGCCCGTGCGATACGTCGCCGTTCCGCGGGGGTCATCTTGCCGTTCTTCAGCGCGTTCGTCTCCATCTTGTCGACACGTGATTCCTCGCGTTCGAGCTTGCCGGCTTCCTTGGTCGTCAGCTCGCCGGAGTTCAAACCCTGTTCGATGCGGTTCTGCTGGTTTACGTCGCGTTGGACCGCGTCGGCGGCGTTCTGCGCACTTGCTGCCGTCGCGATGGCACAAGCGGCAAGTCCTGCCGCAATTGCGGTCCTCCGAATTTGCATTCAAGTCTCCTGGTGGGTAATCGGCCCGCGCGCCCGCGCCGACCTGATTTTCACTGCCATCAACGTCGTTCGACAGGGTTCGTTGACGCGGACCGTGCCCGCATCGGAGGGCAAACCGGCGGTTGCCAGTTCTGGAATATTGACGCGTATCGCATTCTGTATACAATATGCAACGTTCCAATTCGCAGCCTGTCGATCGACACCCATGGCATTGATCAGCCCTATCCACGTCGTCCCCGACCTCACGGATCAGGTGTATCAGCGCTTGCTCAACGCGATTTGCGAGGGCGAGCTTGCGCCGGGCGCGCGGCTGACACAGGAGGACCTCGCCGCCACGCTTGCAGTATCGCGGCAACCAGTCCTTCAGGCATTGCGCATGCTCAAGAAGGACGGATTCCTGGTCGACGCCGGCCGCCGCGGGCTCATGGTCTTGCCGCTCGGCGCCGAGACCATTTCCCGGATCTACGAAGTACGCTCGGTCCTCGACGGCCTGGCTGCCCGCCAGGCGGCGCTCGCCGGTGCGAAAATCGACCTCGGAGTCATCGCTGAAGGCCGCAAGGCGGTCAAAGGGACCAAGATCGGCGTCATGATCGATGCGGACATGCGCTTTCACAATCTGATTTACAACGCGTCGGGAAATCCACTCATCGCAGAGAGCGCCAGCCATCACTGGCGGCACATTCGCCGAGCAATGGGCGTGGTGCTTCAGCAAGCGGGAGTGCGCGACACCGTCTGGGACGAGCACGAGGCCATTCTCAAGGCCATCAATCGCGGTGACGCAGATCGCGCCGAGCGGCTGGCCCGCCGCCACGGCGAGCAGGCTGGGCATCATCTCGTTCAGGAACTCAGCCGGCATATGCGCGAGGCATCCTGAATCCGAAACATTTGGTCAATATTCATAGGATGGAGGAGAACCCGCATGAAGCTCAGCAAGGAACAAAGCGAACAGTTCGAGCGCGACGGCTACCTGTTTTTCCCGAGCCTGTTCACACCTGAAGAAGTCAAGACCCTCATCGACGAAGTGCCCGGCCTCTATGCCCAGCAACGCGCGGAGAATGTGCGCGAAAAAGGCAGCGATGCGGTGCGCACCAACTTCGCCGCGCACATGTACAACCGTCAGTTCGCGAAACTGGCGCGTCATCCGCGTATGGTCGAACCGATCAGGCAGCTGTTCGGCGAAGCCGTGTACATGCATCAGTTCAAGGTCAACGGCAAGATGGCCTTCGACGGCGACGTCTGGCAGTGGCATCAGGATTACGGCACCTGGAAGAACGACGACGAGATGCCTGAGCCGCGGGCGATGAACGTGG
This sequence comes from Betaproteobacteria bacterium, assembly GCA_039931685.1. GTDB lineage: Bacteria > Pseudomonadota > Gammaproteobacteria > Burkholderiales > JACQAP01 > JACQAP01. Next base: position 24,717 of record JBDTRK010000006.1, read on the forward strand.
CCATTTTTCTCGGCGAGGTCAATGAGTTCAATGGACCGCTCATGTTCATTCCCGGCAGCCACAAGCTGGGTGTGCTCGATTCACAACACGACACATCGACGACCAGCTATCCGCTGTGGACCATCAACCATGATTCAATCCGCAAGCTGGTCGAACGCGGCGGCATCGTCGCGCCGAAGGGTCCGGCCGGCTCGATGATTTTGTTTCACTCCTGCCTGGTGCATGCGTCGAACTGCAACCTTTCGCCGTGGGATCGCGTGAACGTTTATCTGAGCTTGTGCGCGGTGTCCAACCATATCCGGAGATTCAAGCGGCCCGAATACATCGCGCATCGCGATTTCACGCCGATCGAGTGTCTGCCGGATGATTGTCTGATAAAGGATTACGACGTGCCCCTGCCCTGGAAGGACGGTACGCCTGAGGAAGCGCTCAAGTCGCTTGCCGCCTGAGCGCAGATCCGCATGAATCTCTACGCGAAGTTGCGCGAGCGCGAGGCCCAGGGCAAGCCGCTGCGGGTCGGCCTGGTGGGTGCCGGGAAATTCGGCGCCATGTATCTTGCGCAGGTGCCGAAGACACCGGGCCTGCATCTGGCTGGCGTCGCGGATCTGTCGCCGGCGAATGCCAAAACCAATCTGCAGCGCGTGGGCTGGAAGCCCGAGCGCTACGCGGCGGCGTCACTGGATGCGGCTTTGTCTTCCGGCCTCACCCATGTAGGCGAGGATTGGCAGGCGCTGGTCGCGCACCCGCTAATCGATATCGTCGTCGAGGCGACCGGCCATCCGATCGCCGCCGTCGAGCACGCACTTGCGGCCTTCAAGCACGGCAAGCACGTGGTGATGGTCACCGTCGAAGCCGATGCCATGTGCGGACTGCTGCTGGCAAGTCGCGCGAAGGAGGCTGGCGTGGTGTACAGCCTGGCTTACGGCGATCAGCCGGCGCTGATCTGCGATCTGGTGGACTGGGCGCGCGCTTCCGGATTCAATGTCGTCGCCGCCGGTCGCGGCCACAAATGGCTGCCGCATTTTGCGCAGTCGACGCCGGAAACGGTGTGGGGCTACTACGGACTGACGCCCGAGCAGGCGAAAACCGGCGGCCTGAATCCGAAAATGTTCAATTCCTTTCTCGATGGCTCGAAACCCGCCATCGAGAGTACGTCCGTGTGCAACGCAACCGGGCTGACGCCAGCACCCCATGGCCTGCTGTTTCCGCCGGCCAGTGTTGACGACATTCCCAACGTGATGCGACCAATCGCCGAAGGCGGTCACCTGCATCACAAGGGCCAGGTCGAAGTCATCTCCTCGCTCGAAACCGACGGCCGCATCATTCCTTACGACATCCGCTTCGGCGTATTCGTGGTGTTCGAGGGCGAGACCGAATACATCCGCAACTGCTTCAAGGAATACATGGTGCGCACCGATACTTCGGGGCGTTATGCGTGCCTGTACAAACGCTGGCATCTGATCGGACTCGAAGTCGGGATATCGGTCGCGTCGGTCGGGCTGCGCGGCGAGTCGACCGGCAGCCCGACCGGATTCCGCGCCGATGTGGTCGCTACGGCGAAGCGCGATCTGAAGACGGGCGAGATTCTCGACGGTGAAGGCGGCTACACGGTGGTCGGCAAGCTAATGCCGGCGGAGGCCTCGCTGAAAATCGGCGGCCTGTCCCTGGGATTGGCGCACAACGTAAAGCTGCTCAAGCCAGTGGCCGCAGGGCAGCCGGTGCGCTGGAGCGATGTTGCGGTCGATGAATCCAGTTACGCGGTCAAACTGCGGCGGGAGATGGAAAAGCTGTATGCCCCGGCTGCCGAGCCCGCGCTTGCGCGCTAGCACGGCCGTGCGCATGCAATGCGAAAAGGGCTGCCGTGGCAGCCCTTTTCGTTGCTGGTAACGATCGACTCGCCGTTACAATGCGGATAAACCTTAAGGAGGCCCGCACGTGACCCGCAAACCGCCTCGCACCAGCCAGATCGTGGCCGCCGTCATCGGCAATGCGCTCGAATGGTACGACTTCGTCGTCTACGGTTTCCTGACCGTCATCATCGCGCGGCTGTTTTTCCCGATGCAGGACGAATACGCCGCACTGCTGCTCACCATGGCGACATTTGGCGTCGGCTTTTTCATGCGGCCGGTGGGTGGCATCGTGCTCGGCATATACGCGGACCGAAAAGGCCGCAAGGCCGCCTTGCAACTCATCATCGGCCTGATGACGCTGTCGATGGCCATGATCGCCTTCGCGCCGCCCTATGCGGCGATCGGCATTGCCGCGCCGCTACTGATTCTGCTCGCGCGGCTGTTGCAGGGCTTCGCCACCGGCGGCGAGTTCGCCAGCGCCACCTCTTTCCTGGTCGAGAGCGCGCCGCCAAACCGGCGCGGTTTCTACGGTTCGCTGCAAATGGTCGGGCAGAGCCTGGCGGCGCTTACCGGCGCCGTTGCCGGATCGTTGATCACGCGCGGGCTGGCGCCTGAGCAAATCGACTCCTGGGGCTGGCGCCTGCCGTTCCTGTTCGGACTCGTCATCGGGCCGGTCGGGCTCTACATCCGCCGCTACCTCGAGGAAACGCAGGCCTTCATTGAATCGCGCGCGCGCGTGGTGGCCAATCCGCTGAGCACAGTCTTTGCGCAAAACCTGCGCAGCCTTGCCGTCACATTCGGCCTGGTCATTTGCGGGACCATCTCCTATTACGTGGTTCTGGTCTACATGCCGACGTATGCCAAGACCCAGCTCGGCATGTCGCTCACTGACGCATTCACCGCACAGGTGATTGGATTGCTTTGCCTGACTGCGGCGATCCCGTTATGCGGCGCGTTGTCCGACCGCATCGGGCGCCGGCCAATCCTCATGAGCGCGACCATTGCCTATTTCCTGTTGCTCTATCCATTGTTCGATTGGCTCCACGCAGCACCGGGTTTCGTCCGGCTGGCAGTCATGCAAGCCAGCTTATGCACGCTCGTCGGCGTGTTTCTCGGCCCGATCTCGACGACGATTGCTGAACAATTTCCGACCGGCGTTCGCTCCACCGGACTAGCCCTTGCCTACAATTTCGCAGTCATGCTGTTTGGCGGCTTTGCGCAGTTCATCGTTACCTGGCTGATTCGCGCGACGGGTTCGCCTCTGGCACCGGCTTACTATGTCATGTTCGGCGCGGTCGTCGGCTTCGCCGCGACGATATTCCTCACGGAACGGCATCGCGATGCGAATCTGCCCGCGACATGACTGAGGGCGGATTTCTGCTTTTTCGGCTGGTCAATCTTGAGGAGGAACTCCATGCACATGGCGGCAATGAGGAAACTTCGGCTTCTGACAATACTGTGCGTGACGGCCACCCTGGGAGGAATCGCGATGCAATCCGCAAGCGTTGCCGCTGACGACGGCGGAAAAACCATGACTGTGGTGCGCATCTACACCGGCGCGGACAACCAGTCGCATTTTGAAGACCTGCAGATCCCGCTTAAAAGCAGCGGAAAAATCGGTTTCATGTCGGAACTCATGAAAGCAACCGGCATTGTGTTCCGTGAAACCGGCGGCGACTACAACTACGAATTTCACACCGCACCGCGCCGCCAGTACGTGGTGAACCTGGAAGGGGAAGTGGAGATCGAGGTCGGCGACGGCACTAAACGCATCCTGCGCAGCGGCGATATCCTGCTCGCCGAAGACACCACTGGACAGGGCCACATCAGCCGGGCCGTCGCGGGCAAGCCGCGGAAGTCGTTATTCATTACTCTGGACTGAATCTTTACCCGGTACGCAGGCCTGAAAGGTATTTCATGCCCTCGATGGCGCGACTGCCGTACCAGGAACTCATCTCCCCATCGACCAGGGATACGATCACCGGGGAGTCGACGTCTTCCATAGGCGTCGGAATGAAATCGGTTCCACTTGTTGCCAGAAGCTGCCGGACTTCGTCGAGGTCGCGCTCCCGGAACGCGTAGGGTTCAGACGAAAACAGGACCCGATCGACGCCGGATAGCAGCGCCGGCTTGAGTTCAATTTTCGGATAGCGATCCACGCTGTCAATCTCCACCGTATCCCAGCCGACGGCCGCCAGCGCACGGGAAATATAGGTATCGCGCGACACCGTCATCCACGGCGATTTCCAGATCAGATACAGCACGCGCTCGCGCGCTAGATTCGCGCAGCCCGCAACCGCTCCATCGTAGGCTTTCTGGAATGCTGCGCAGAGCTCCTCGGCCCGCTGCTCACCACCAAAAATGGCGCCCAGCAGTCGGTACAGCGGCGGATTGTCGAGCGGCCCGAGGGGATGCGTCACGATCACGCTCGGCACGAAGCCCGCGAGCTGGTCGACCGTGGGCTTTTCGTTCTCGTCGATGTTCACGATTACGTGCGTGGGAGCGAGCGCGCGAATAGCTTCGATGTCGACGCTTTTGGTCCCTCCGACTTTGGGGACCGTCTTGATGCGGTCCCTGGGATGAATGCAGAAACCGGTCCTTCCCACCAGCCGATCGCCTGCGCCAAGCTCGAACAACAATTCGGTAATGCTGGGAACCAGGCTGACAACTCGCGCATCGCCCCGCGCCGGCGCATGCGCGCGCCCGATGGCATCGACTGCGCGGGGAGGATTCTTCTTCATGTTCCGCTGGAGACTATACGCGAAGCCCTGCGCTCACGGCCGCGCCGCCGGTTTGCGTTTCGTCGCGCGTTTTTTCCTCGTACCGGCTGGCTCGGCTACCGATGAAGCCGCCGGCGCGGCCGACAGCGGAATCAGGCTCTCTTTCAACGTACGCAGCACGAAACTCGATTTGCTGTGCCGGATGCCCGGTATCCGGTACAGGCGTTCACGCAGTAAGCGCTCGTAGTCGCGCGTGTCCTTCACGGCAATACGGATGTAGTAGTCGTAATCGCCGGATACCAGATAAGCCTCCATGACCTCCGGAATCTGCTCCAAAATTTTGCCGAAGTCATACAGCGTTTCATCGGTATGGCTCTCGAGCGTGACTTGCACGATGACCGTTTCTGAAAGTCCGATCGAGGACGGATCGACGCGCACCGTGTAGCCCTGGATCACGCCCTCGTTCTCCATGCGCTTGATGCGCGCCCAGCAGGGTGTCGACGACAAGCCCACGCGTTCGCTGATTGCCTGCAGGCTGGCACGCGCGTCTTCCTGCAGGACTTTCAGGATCGCCAGATCGAATTTATCGACTTTCATTCTGTTGTTCCATTGTTTGGTAGAATATTTTTCTAATAATAAGGCTTATTGGCAGGAAATAAGATGCCTTTTCTGGCATCGCCCACGTACGATGTGCCCATGAGCAACCTCGCCCACCCAGCCGCCCTGCCCGCCGCCGAGAAAACCGGCACGGATCGTGTTGCCATCAGCGGGGCGAAGTCGCTGCTGGATACGCTGGTCGCGCTCGGCGTGGATACGATTTTTGGCTACCCCGGCGGCGCCGTGCTGCCGGTTTACGACGAGCTGCATGACGAGCATCGCATCCGCCATGTGCTGGTGCGCCACGAGCAGGCGGCCGTGCACGCCGCGGAAGGGTATGCGCGCTCGACCGGCAAGCCAGGCGTCGTGCTGGTGACCTCCGGCCCGGGAGTGAGCAACACCATCACCGGATTGCTGGATGCGATCTGCGATTCCGTACCGGTTATCTGCATCAGTGGCCAGGTCGCGACTCACTCTATCGGCACCGATGCATTTCAGGAATGCGATGCGCTCGGCCTGTCGCGGCCGGTGACGAAATGGAATGCGCAGATCCGCAATGCGGACCAGGTCGCCGGGCTGGTGCGCAAGGCCTACAGTGTGGCAACGCAAGGCCGGCCAGGGCCGGTGCTGCTCGATTTTCCGAAGGACATCCAGCAGGCGACCTTCAGCCCGTCGGCCGAGCGGCCCGAAGCGATCGGTGAAACACCACGCAAAGCTGTGCGTCGCGGGCGGGTGCGCGATGCCGTGGCCCTGCTGACGCAGGCGCAGCGCCCGGTGTTCTACGGCGGCGGCGGACTGATCAACTCCGGCCGCGAAGCTTGCGCCTCGTTCACGCGTCTGGTGCAGCGTACCGGCGCACCCTGCACTTTGACCCTGATGGGACTCGGCGCTTTTCCGGCGTCCGATCCTCAATTTCTCGGCATGCTCGGCATGCACGGCACGCTTGAAGCCAATCAAGCCATGCATCACGCCGACCTCGTGGTCTGTGTCGGCGCGCGCTTCGACGATCGCGTGACCGGCAAACTCAGCGAGTTCTGTCCGAACGCCAAAATAATCCATCTGGACATCGATGCGTCCTCGATCAACAAAGTCGTCAAGGCCGACGTGCCGATGGTCGGCGATTGCCTCGAGCTGCTCGAGGCATTGCATGCCGAACTGGGGGCCCATATTTTTGAAACTGATCGTCTGGGCGCATGGTGGCAGGGCATCGACCAGTGGCGCGCCGTGAATTCCCTCGGCTTCGAAACGCGCCCCGATTGCATCGCGCCTCAGCAACTGATGCAGTCGCTGCAGAACGCAGTTGCTGGACGCGACGCAATCGTCTCGACCGACGTTGGCCAGCACCAGATGTGGGCGGCCCAGCATTTGCGCTTCGAGCAACCCAATCGCTGGCTGACTTCAGGCGGCGCCGGCACCATGGGTTACGGCCTGCCGGCGGCGATCGGGGCCCAGATCGGCCATCCCGAAAAACTGGTCGTGTGCGTGAGCGGCGATGCATCCGTGCTGATGAACCTGCAGGAATTATCCACGGCCGTCCAGCATCGCGCCGCGGTGAAACTGGTTTTGTGCAACAACGGCTACATGGGCATGGTGCGTCAGTGGCAGGAACTCAACCACGGCAGCCGTTACAGCCATAGCTATACCGCGGCACTGCCCGACTTCGTGGCAGTCGCGAAGGGATTCGGGTGGGACGCGCGACGCGTGACCGATCCTGCCGAGCTTGATGCTGCGATTGCGCAATGCCTGGCCAGCGACGGCCCGTTCTTTCTGGATGTGGCAGTCGCCGCGCAGGAAAACTGCTTTCCGATGATTGCCGCCGGTTGCGGCCATCATGAGGTAATGTTGAACGAAACGACGATATACCGGCCCGACGCAAATCCGGTCGCGTGATCTACAACGACGTGAATTGCGCGACGGGCGACCGGTCCAACGCGTAGCAGGGGCAGCGCCCTACCCGGCCCGCAACGCCCCCGATCGAATTCCTGCAGGAGTCGAACATGCGGCAAGTTACTCTCGAAGACAAGTACGTATCGGACCAGGATCGCGTCTACCTGACCGGCATCCAGGCCCTGGTGCGCCTGGCCCTGGTACAACGCCGGCGCGACCTCGCCGCCGGTCTCAACACCGCCGGGTTCATTTCCGGTTATCGCGGCTCGCCGCTGGGCGGCCTCGACGAAGCGCTGTGGAAAGCGAAAAAGCATCTCGAGGCGCATCACGTCAAATTCCAGCCTGGCATCAACGAGGAACTTGCCGCCACCGCCGTATGGGGTTCTCAGCAAGTCGAGCAGGTTGGCGCGTCCAACTACGACGGCGTGTTCGCGCTCTGGTACGGCAAGGGGCCCGGCGTCGACCGCTGCGGCGATGTATTCAAGCACATGAATTTCGCCGGAACATCCAAGCACGGTGGCGTGCTGCTGGTCGCCGGCGACGACCACGGCGCCTACTCGTCCACCCTGCCACACCAGAGCGACCACCTGTTCTCGGCGTCGATGATTCCGGTGCTGTATCCGTGCAACGTGCAGGAATACGTCGAACTCGGGCTGCACGGCTGGGCGATGTCGCGCTTTTCCGGATGTGCCATCGGTTTCAAGGCGCTGGCCGATACCGTCGAATCGTCGGCGTCGATCGAGGCCGATCCGTTCCATGTCAAGACGCTGGTACCGACGGACTTTGCCATGCCCGAAGGCGGTCTCAATTTCCGCCTTTCCAACGATGCGCTGGGCCTGCAGGCGCGCAAGCAGGAAGCGCTGATGCAGGACTACAAGATCTATGCGGCGATGGCCTATGCGCGCCTGAACCACATCAACCGCACGACCATCGATTCGCCTAATGCCCGACTCGGCATCATCGCGTCGGGCAAGTCCTACATGGACGTGCTCGAGGCGCTGGAAGAGCTGGGCATTACCGAAGAGAACGCAGCGCAGATCGGCATCCGCCTGTTCAAGGTATCGATGCCCTGGCCCCTGGAGCCTGACGGCGTGCGCGAATTCTCCAAGGGACTGGAAGAAATTCTGGTCGTCGAGGAAAAACGCCAGATGGTCGAATATCAGTTGAAGGAGCAACTGTATAACTGGCATCCGGACGTGCGCCCGCGTGTGATCGGCAAATTCGATGACCAGGGCGAGTGGGTACACCCACGCGGCGAATGGCTGCTGCCGGCCAAGGCGGATTTTTCCATCGCGCAGATCGCGCGTGTCATCGCCGGACGTATCGCGCGCTTCCACCAGAGCGACCTGATCAAAGCGCGCCTGACGTTCCTCGAAGCAAAGGAAGCCGTGCTGAAAAAGGCCGTCGATACGCCGCCGCGACCGGCCTATTATTGCTCGGGCTGTCCGCACAACACCTCCACCAAGGTGCCCGAGGGCAGTCTCGCACTGGCCGGCATCGGTTGTCATGTCATGGCCACCGCGATCTATCCCGAGCACAACAAGACCACCTGCCAGATGGGCGGCGAAGGCGCAGCCTGGATTGGCCAGGCGCCGTTCTCCAAACTGCCGCACGTGTTCGCCAATCTCGGCGATGGCACCTATTTCCATTCCGGCCATCTCGCGATCCGCGCCGCGCTCGCAGCCAACGTCAACATCACCTACAAGATCCTTTACAACGATGCGGTGGCCATGACCGGCGGGCAGCCGGTGGACGGACAGATTTCCGTCAGTCTGATCGCGCAACAGATGGCAGCAGAAGGCGTCAAACGCATTGCGGTAGTCACCGAGGACTTGTCGCGTTACGAGGATCGCTCGCAACTGCCTGCGTCCGTCACGCTCAACGACCGCAAGGACATGGACGCCGTGCAGCGCGAACTGCGCGAGATCCAGGGCGTGTCGGTGCTGATCTACGACCAGACCTGCGCGGCGGAAAAACGCCGGCGCCGCAAGAAGGGCGAGTATCCGAAAGCCACGCAGCGAGTGTTCATCAACGAAGCGGTGTGCGAGGGCTGCGGCGACTGCGGCGTGCAGTCCAACTGCACCTCGATCCTGCCGGTGGAAACCGAATTCGGCCGCAAGCGCGCAATCGACCAGTCGTCCTGCAACCAGGATTACTCCTGCGTGAAAGGCTTCTGCCCGAGCTTTGTCACTATCGAGGGTGGCGCACCAAGGAAGTCACGCGCCGCCAAGCAGGTTCTGCCCGCGCAACTGGAAGCGTTGCCGGCGGCCGCAATTGCGCCACTGAAGGATTCGCCCTACAACATCCTGATCACCGGCATCGGCGGCACCGGCGTCATCACCATCGGCGCCTTGCTCGGCATGGCAGCGCACCTGGAAGGCAAGGGCACTTCGGCGCTGGACATGACGGGCATGTCGCAGAAGAACGGCGCGGTCACGTCTCACGTGCGCATCGCGCGCTCACCCGAAGGCATTCGCGCCCAGCGCATCGCCACCGGCGAGGCGGATTTGGTCCTGGGCTGTGACATGCTGACCGCCGGCGCGCATGACGCCATCGCCAAGACCCGCCCCGGACGCACCGTGGCCGTCATCAACACCCACCAGCAACCGCCGGGACCGTTTGCGCAGAATCCCGACTGGCAGTTTCCGGCGCAACAGATCCGCGCCCTGATCGAGGAATCGGTCAGCGGCCACTCATATTTCATCGATGCCACAGGCCTGGCCACCGCGCTGTTGGGCGATTCGATCGCCACCAATTTGTTCATGCTCGGCTTCGCATTTCAGAAAGGACTCATTCCGTTGCAGGAGGCGTCCATCCTGCGCGCCATCGAACTCAACGGCGTGGCGGTCGAAGCGAATCAACAGGCATTTCTCTGGGGCAGACGCGCTGCGGTCAGCCTGGAGCAGGTGGAGAACATCGCCCTGCCACCCAAGCCGGTCGTCGTGCAGATGCCGCAGAACCTGGAAACCCTGGTCCGCCGTCGCGTCGCATTTCTCACTGAATACCAGAACGGCACGTACGCAACGCAGTACGAAGACCTTGTGACCAAGGCGCGCGAAGCCGAGTCGAGTCTCGGCGCCGGCGATGCCCTGAGCAAAGCCGTGGCCAAATACCTGTTCAAGTTGATGGCGTACAAGGACGAGTATGAAGTCGCCCGGCTCTACAGCAACGGAGATTTCGAAAAACGACTGAACGCTGCTTTCGAAGGCGATTACAAGGTCACCTATAACCTGGCGCCGCCGCTGTTTTCCAAGCGCGACGCCCAGGGTCATCTGATCAAGTCGCGCTACGGCGCCTGGATGCGCGTGGCGTTCAAGGTTCTGGCCAGGTTAAAGGGCTTGCGCGGCACATCGTTCGATCCGTTCGGTCGTAGTGCAGAACGCAAGATGGAGCGCCAACTGATCCGCGACTACGAAGCGCAACTCACGGAAATGCTGCCGAATCTTTCGCAAAAGAACTATCGTACGGCCGTCGAACTGGCAACGCTGCCGGAGCGCATCCGTGGCTTCGGGCACGTCAAGCATGAGCATCTTGTGGCGGTGTCCGCCGAGCGCGAACGGCTGCTACGGCAATTACGCCACGGCGCCAGCGTCGACATTGCAGCCTGAAGACGAGCGCGCGCCAGACATTTACACTAACGTAGCCGGATAATCACCAATTCGCAATCCTGGTCCGCACCAGGATGCATTGAATCGCAGGGAGCGAAATTCATGACCGACTTGAGCCAGCAGCCCGCCGACCAGAAAGGCCGGGCAGCACACAAGATCCGCTTTGTCACCGCGGCCAGTCTGTTCGACGGCCACGATGCGTCGATCAACATCATGCGCCGCATCCTGCAAGCCAGCGGCGTCGAGGTCATCCACCTCGGTCACAACCGTTCCGTCGATGAAATCGTCAATGCCGCGATCCAGGAGGATGTGCAAGGCATTGCCATCTCCTCGTACCAGGGCGGCCATGTCGAATACTTCAAGTACACCATCGACCTGCTGCGCGAACGCGGCGGCGAGCACATCAAGGTATTCGGCGGCGGCGGCGGCGTGATCGTGCCGGAGGAAATCGAAGAACTGCACAGGTACGGAGTGGCCCGCATATATTCGCCGGAAGACGGCGCCCGCATGGGCCTGCAAGGCATGATCACGGACATGATCCGTACCGCGGACCGCGACCTGTCCGCTGAACTGCCTGCCAACCTCGACGAATTGTTCCGCGGCAATGCCCGTGCGCTGGCGCGCGTCATTACCGGGCTGGAAAACGCCACCCTACCGGAAGCGATGAAGAAGAACCTGGTCGCCCAGGCCACGCGCAACGATGCCGTACCGGTGCTGGGCATCACCGGCACGGGTGGGTCCGGCAAGTCGTCACTGACCGACGAGTTGATCCGGCGCTTTCGCATCGACCAGGGCGACGCGCTGAAAATCGCCGTAATCGCCGTGGATCCGTCACGGCGCAAGACCGGCGGTGCGTTGCTCGGCGATCGCATCCGCATGAATTCGATCAACCACCCGAACATCTATATGCGTTCGCTGGCCACCCGCGACGCAGGCAGCGAAATCGCCGCCTGCCTGCCGGATGTCATCGCCGCCTGCAAGTGCGCGGGATTCGACCTGGTACTGGTCGAGACGTCCGGCATCGGGCAGGGCGACGCCGCCATCGTGCCTCACGTCGATTTTTCGCTGTATGTGATGACACCGGAATTTGGCGCCGCCAGCCAGCTCGAAAAAATCGACATGCTCGATTTCGCGGATTTCGTCGCCATCAACAAGTTCGACCGGCGCGGCGCGCAGGATGCGCTGCGCGACGTGCGCAAGCAGATGCAACGCAATCGCAGCGCCTTTACGCTGGCTACCGATACCATGCCGGTATTTGGCACCATTGCCTCGCGCTTCAACGATGACGGCGTGACCGCGCTTTATCAGGGCATCGCCGCGGAACTGAAGGCGCGCGGCCTCAAGGCTGTCGACGGAAAGTTGAAGCCGATCCAGTTGAAAGCGTCTTCCGGCCAGAACGTCATCGTTCCGCCGGCACGGTCACGTTATCTGGCCGAAATCGCCGAAACGGTGCGCGGCTACCACGCCGATGTCGCCCGGCAGGCGAAGACCGCACGCGAGCGCCAGCAGCTACGCGAAGCGCGGCGCATGCTCGACACCGCGAAGAAATCGTCTTCCGACCTTGATCCGCTGATCGCGGAGCGCGACAAGGGGCTCAGTGCCGAAGCGAAGGCGCTGCTCGATGGATGGCCGCAGGTCAGGCAGGCTTATTCGGGCGACGAACAAGTCACCAAGGTTCGCGACCGCGAGATTCGCACCACGCTTCGCACCACATCGTTATCCGGCACCAAGGTGCCGAAAGTGGCTTTGCCGAAATTCGAGGACGACGGTGAGATGCTCAAGTGGTTGATGCGGGAAAACCTGCCCGGCTATTTCCCTTATACCGCCGGCGTCTTCCCGTTCAAGCGCGAGAACGAGGACCCGACGCGCATGTTCGCCGGGGAAGGCGATCCATTCCGCACTAATGCACGCTTCAAATTCCTGTCCCGCGACATGCCCGCCAAACGGCTGTCAACCGCCTTCGACTCGGTGACGCTGTATGGCTTCGACCCGCATGAGCGTCCGGATATTTACGGCAAGGTCGGCAATTCCGGCGTGTCGATCGCAACGCTTGACGACATGAAGGTTCTCTATTCCGGTTTCGACCTGTGCGACCCGGCTACATCGGTGTCGATGACCATCAATGGCCCAGCGCCGACCATCCTGGCGATGTTCATCAACACCGCGATCGATCAGCAGGTCGACAAATTCGTTGCCCAGCACGGCCGCCAGCCGAACGAGCAGGAAAGCGCAAAGATTCTCACCTGGGCACAGGAGAACGTGCGCGGCACCGTGCAGGCCGACATTCTCAAGGAAGACCAGGGACAGAACACCTGCATCTTCTCGACCGAGTTCTCGCTCAAGGTCATGGGCGACATCCAGGAATATTTCGTGCGCAACCGGGTGCGTAATTTTTATTCCGTGTCGATCTCCGGTTATCACATCGCCGAGGCCGGCGCGAACCCGATCTCGCAGCTTGCCTTCACGCTGTCGAACGGCTTTACCTTCGTCGAGGCCTACCTGGCACGCGGCATGAATATCGACGACTTCGCGCCGAACCTGTCCTTCTTTTTCTCCAACGGCATGGACCCGGAGTACACGGTGCTCGGGCGCGTGGCGCGACGCATCTGGGCCACGTCCATGAAGAACAAATACGGTGCCAACGACCGCAGCCAGAAGCTCAAGTACCACGTGCAGACTTCCGGCCGCTCGCTGCACGCGCAGGAAATAGCGTTCAATGACATCCGCACCACACTGCAGGCACTGATCGCGATCTACGACAACTGCAATTCCTTGCACACCAACGCCTACGACGAGGCTATCACGACACCGACCGCTGAGTCCGTGCGGCGCGCCCTGGCCATCCAGCTCGTCATCAACCGCGAGTGGGGCCTGGCGAAGAACGAAAACCCCAACCAGGGCTCTTTCATCATCGACGAGCTGACCGACCTGGTCGAAGAGGCCGTGCTGCAGGAATTCGAACGCATCTCGGAGCGCGGTGGCGTGCTTGGCGCCATGGAGACCGGCTATCAGCGTGGCAAGATCCAGGAAGAGTCGATGTACTACGAGCACAAGAAGCACGACGGCTCTTACCCGATCATAGGCGTGAACACCTTCCGCAATCCGGACGCAGCCGAGGCCGGTGGCAGCATCCCGCTGCAGCGCTCGACCGAAGAGGAAAAGCAAGGTCAGATCCGCCGGCTGCGCGAGTTCCAGGCCCGCCACGCCGGCGAAGCCCCGGCGGCGCTGGCGAAACTGCGCCAGACCGTGATTGACAACGGCAACGTGTTTGCCGAGTTGGTGAACGCAGTGCGGGTCTGCTCGCTCGGCCAGATCACCGATGCATTATTCGAAGTCGGCGGACAATACCGCCGCAGCATGTAATTGCCATACACAGGAGAGGAGTAAATGTCAGATTTTCAACTTAACCATCTCAACATCCCCGCGCGCGACCCGGAGAATCTGGTGCGTTGGTACGCACAGACTTTCGGTCTGAAAGCAGACGGCCACAAAGTGCGCGGTCCCGGCGTGCTGATCGCCTTCCAACCGGGCGAGCCCGTCAAGCGCGCACCCGAATTGCACCTCGGGTTCCAGGTGCCGGACAACAAGCGGCTGGCCGACTGGGCAAAGAAGTTCGGTGCAACGATCAACCAGGGCGAGGAATTCAATGCCTTCAAGACCTTCGACCCGGAAGAAAATTGCCTGGAGCTGTATTGCGACAAGAACAGTTGAGCCGAGTGGAATACGGGCGCGGGGACGCCTTGGACATGCGCAAGCGGGCCATTGCGCATTATTTCTGTATCGCTTTGGTCACGACTTACCGATACTGATTCGAAATCTGTACCCAGTTTGCGTCAAAGCCTGCCTCTTCAGAGGCGGGCTTTTTTTCGGACTTATCAATAGTGCCACCGGGCGCTGCTCATGCACGCCGGGTCGGCGAGAAGCAGCCTCTCTATCGCGAATCGGACCGGGTCGCCGCAGGCGACGAGACAAAGGGGGCGTGAAGGTGATACAAATGCCGAGAGTCGAAAAAATTCATAAGAAGGCACGGAGGAGCACGCTTGGCGCAGTCGCATTCCAGTAGCAATGGCAACGCTGACACCTTTCCCTCGCTTCTGCTGCAGCACGCCAGAAAGCAGGGAAACCACACCGCCATTCGCGAGAAACATCTCGGCATCTGGCAAAGCTGGACTTGGGCGCAGGTCGGCAACGAGGTACGCGCGCTTGCCTGTGGCCTGGCGGCACAGGGCTTCAAGCGCGGCATGAACCTGGCCATCATCGGCGACAATCGTCCCCGCCTGTACTGGTCGTTCACCGCAGCGCAATGCCTGGGCGGCGTTCCGGTGCCGATGTATCAGGATGCCGTGGCGCAGGAAATGCTGTTCGTGCTCGACAATGCCGAGATCGAGTTCGCCATCGTCGAGGACCAGGAGCAGGTCGACAAGCTGTTGGAGATCCTGCCGCAGTATCCTAACCTCAAACACATCTTCTACGACGATCCGCGTGGGCTGCGCAATTACGACCAGCGACAACTGATGTCTTACGACCGGCTGCGCGAAATCGGCCGGGAGTTCGACCGCAAGGACCCGGGATTTTTCGAGCGCGCCATCGGCGAAATCAGGCCGGATGACACCTGTGTAATGCTCTATACCTCGGGCACCACCGGCAAACCCAAGGGCGTCTGCCACACCCATTCGGGGTTCATCGCCGCTGCCCGGGGCGACGTCGAATTCGACGGCTTCAATCCGTCCGACGAAGTCCTTTCCTACCTGCCGATGGCTTGGGTCGGCGATCACCTGTTCTCCTATGCGCAGGCCCTGGTCGCGGGCTTCACGGTCAATTGCCCGGAGTCGCCGGAAACGGCGATGAACGACTTGCGCGAGATCGGACCGACGTATTATTTTGCGCCGCCACGCGTCTTTGAAAACCTGCTCACCACGGTCATGATCCGCATGGACGACGCCAGTCGCATCAAGCGCGGCCTGTTCCGCTATTTCATGGGCGTGGCGAGACGCTGCGGCATGCAAATCATGGAGGGCAAGCCGGTCGCATTTGGCGATCGGCTGCTGTACGCGCTCGGCGGCCTGCTGGTCTACGGCCCACTGCGCAACATCCTCGGTATGAGCCGCATCCGTGTCGCCTATACCGGCGGGGCCGCGATCGGACCGGACCTGTACCGCTTCTACCGCTCGATCGGCATCAATCTCAAGCAGCTGTACGGCCAGACCGAAACCAGCGTGTACGTGTGCAAGCAGCAGGATGGCCGTGCCAAGCTCGACACGGTCGGACAGCGCTTGCCCGGCGTCGAAATCCGCATTGCCCAAAACGGCGAAGTCCAAGTCAGGACCCCCGGCATGCTCAAGGAGTACTACAAGCGCCCCGATGCGACGGCGGAATCGATATCCGCCGACGGCTATTTCCTGACTGGCGATGCCGGTTTCTTCGATGCCGACGGCGACCTCAAGATCATCGACCGTGCCAGCGACGTCGGCAGGCTCGCGGACGGTTCCATGTTTGCCCCGCAGTTCATCGAGAATAAACTCAAGTTCTTCCCGTATATCAAGGAGGCGGTCTGTTTTGGCGACCGTCGCGACATGGTGTGCACCTTCATCAACATCGACCTGCAGGCGGTCGGCAACTGGGCGGAAAAGCGCAATCTGGCCTATACCGGCTACCTCGACCTGACGTCCCGGACTGAGGTCTATGACCTCATGCTCAAATGCATCGAGCAAGTGAACGCCGATCTTGCCGGCGAGGCGCAGTTGGCCGGTTCGCAGGTGAGGCGTTTCCTGATCCTGCACAAGGAACTCGATGCCGACGACGACGAGCTCACGCGCACGCGCAAGGTCCGTCGCGCCTTTGTCGCGCAGAAATATGCGCCGCTGGTCGATGCGCTGTATTCCGGCCAGGGCCATTGCCGCATCGCGACCGAAGTGAAGTTCGAAGATGGCCGGCGCGGCACGATCGAGGCCGATATCTCAATTCGCGATGCGAAAACCAGCCTTCAGCCCACGAAGGCGGCGTGAAAGCGATGATGCGTCGATGCCTGACCCATTGTTCCACTGCTTTACGCAGTTATGGTCGAAGACCGCAGTCCGCAGAACCCCGCGCGCTCCCACTCACGCGCTCACATGCATTTGAACCATGACGAGCCCGCGAAAAACCGCTGAGGTAATGCTGTCGGTGCAGAACATAGCGCTCTCCTTCGGCGGCGTGCGCGCGTTGTCCGACGTCAGTTTCGACGTTCGCGAGGGCGAGATTCGCGCGATCATCGGCCCGAACGGTGCGGGAAAAAGCTCGATGCTCAATGTCATCAACGGCGTCTATCATCCGCAGCAGGGTAACGTCAGTTTTCGCGGCGAAGTACGCCGGCGGATGGACCCCTACCGCGCGGCGATACAGGGCATCGCGCGGACTTTCCAGAACATCGCATTGTTCAAGGGCATGACGGTGCTGGACAACATCATGACCGGGCGCAACCTGAAAATGCGCTGCAACTTGCTCGAGCAGGCGATCTATATCGGCCGCAACCGGCGCGAAGAAATCGTCCACCGGGCCAAGGTCGAGGAGATCATCGACTTCCTGCAGATAGAGCACATACGCAAGACACCGGTCGGCCGCCTGCCGTACGGATTACAGAAGCGCGTCGAGCTCGCCCGTGCCCTGGCGGCCGAGCCCATTCTGCTGTTGCTCGATGAGCCGATGGCGGGAATGAACGTCGAAGAGAAACAGGACATGTGCCGATTCGTGCTCGACGTCAACGAGGAGTTTGGCACCACCATCGTGCTGATCGAGCACGACATGGGCGTGGTTATGGACATTTGCGACCGCATCGTCGTGCTCGACTACGGCCGCAAGATCGGCGACGGCACGCCAGACGAGATCCGCAACGACAAGGGCGTCATCGACGCTTATCTCGGTGTTTCACATTGATTACGCCGACTACACCCAACGCAGAGGCGCAGAGGACGCAGAGAAGAACGAGAACGTTAGGACGTAGGCGGATCATGCGCGCTACCAATCCTGATTATCGGTTAAATGATATGGCTGACATTTCCAGATTCTCTCTGCGCCCTCCGTTTCCTCTGCGGCTCCGCGGCTCTGCGTTGGGTTGAGGTGCTAGAGAATGAGTTTCTTTTTTGAGGTGTTGATCGGCGGGCTGCTGGCGGGGGTGATGTACTCGCTGGTGGCGCTCGGCTTCGTGCTGATCTACAAGGCCTCCGGCGTATTCAACTTTGCGCAGGGGGCGATGGTCTTTTTTGCCGCGCTGACTTTCGTCGGACTGCAGGAAAAGTTCGCGCTGCCGTTCTGGGGCGCGTTCGTGCTGGCGCTGGCGGCCATGGTGGTGCTGGGCATCCTGACCGAGCGCATCGTGCTGCGCCCGCTGGTGAACCAGCCGCAGATCACTTTGTTCATGGCCACCATCGGCCTGTCATTCTTCATCGAAGGCCTGGCGCAACTGATCTGGGGCACCAACGTGCGCCGCCTCGACCTCGGCATCACCGACGAACCGATCGCAGCCGTGCTCGAGCGCTTCGACATGGCGATCAGCAGTTTCGACCTGGCCGCCGCCCTCGTGGCCGGCGTGCTGGTCACGGTGCTGGCGGTTTTTTTCCAGGTGACCCGCGTCGGCCGCGCTTTGCGCGCAGTGGCCGACGATCACCAAGCCGCGCTGGCCGTGGGTATACCGCTGCGACAGATCTGGGCGATCGTGTGGTCGGTGGCAGGTTTTGTCGCCCTGGTCGCCGGACTGATGTGGGGCGCGCGCAATGGCGTGCAGTATGCCCTGACCTTCGTCGCGCTCAAGGCCCTGCCGGTGCTCATCCTGGGTGGATTCGAGTCCGTCCTCGGCGCCATTGTCGGCGGGCTGATCATCGGGGCGTTGGAGAAGCTGGCGGAAGTCTATCTCGGCCCGCACATCGGCGGCGGCATCGAGGGTTGGTTCGCCTACATGATGGCCCTGCTGTTCCTGCTCGTTCGTCCCGAGGGTTTGTTCGGAGAGAAGCGCATAGACCGGGTTTAGGGACGCTACGTCTTACCAATCACAATTCACCATTCACCAATAACCAATGTTTTACCGCGAAGCCGGACAGTTCAAAACCACCTACGCCGCAGACCAGGCGCTGTTCCCGATCCACCAGGACCGCTACGCGATGATGGTCATTTTGGCAATTGCGTTCATCGGCGTACCGCTGTTCGCCAGCGACTATTGGCTAACCGCCCTGCTGATTCCTTTCCTGGTGTTCTCGCTGGCCGCACTCGGACTGAACATCCTCACCGGGTACGCCGGGCAGCTTTCGTTGGGCACGGCGGCCTTCATGGCGGTGGGTGCCGTCGCCGCCTACAACTTCCAGTTGCGCATTCCAGGTATGCCGATCCTGCTGAGTTTTCTACTGGGCGGCGCGACGGCGGCGCTGGTCGGCATCCTGTTCGGCCTGCCGAGCCTGCGCATCAAGGGCTTTTATCTTGCCGTCGCCACGCTGGCGGCGCAGTTCTTCATCCCCTGGCTGGTGACCAAGGTCGGCTGGTTCTCCAACTATTCCGCTTCGGGCGTGATCAGCGCACAACCGATCGAAATCCTCGGCAAGGCATTCGATTCGCCGCAGGAGAAGTATCTGCTGGTGCTCGCTATTGTCGCCCTGCTGGCGCTGCTGGCTAAAAACCTGGTGCGCAGCCGCATCGGCCGGGCCTGGATGGCGGTGCGCGACATGGACGTCGCCGCGGAAGTCATCGGCATCCGCATTCTGCGCACCAAGCTGATCGCATTTGCGGTGAGCTCGTTTTATTGTGGTGTGGCCGGTGCGCTGTATGCGTTTGCCTACCTCGGCAACGTCGAGCCGGACGGATTCAACCTGGACCTCTCTTTCCGCATCCTGTTCATGGTTATCATCGGCGGCGTGGGCAGCATTCTCGGCTCTTTCCTGGGTGCCGCCTTCATCACGCTGATGCCGATCCTGCTCGATGTGCTGTTGACTCATGGCAGCCGGGCATTCAACCTGAACCTGGAGCCGGGCGTTACATCCATGGTCCAATTGCTGGTGTTCGGCGCGCTGATCATATTTTTTCTGATCGTGGAACCGCACGGTTTGGCGCGTTTGTGGCAGATTACAAAAGAAAAATTACGACTCTGGCCATTTCCCTATTAGAAGCGCAGACAACACGAAATCGGAGGACATGATGAGTACATGGAAAAAAATGGCGATTGCGCTGTTCGCGCTCGCCGGCGGACTGGCAATGGTCGTTCCTGTCGCAGCGCAGCAGGCCGGCACCCAGTTCATGGGCATCCTGGGATACCGGGTCGGTCCCTACGGCGCCAATGGCGCGGCCTTCTTCACCGGCTTTCTCGACTACCTCGCGCTGGTTAATGAGCGCGACAGCGGCATCAACGGCGTCAAACTGTCGTGGGAAGAATGTGAAACCGAGTACAACAACGCCAAGGGCATCGAGTGCTACGAGCGCCTGAAGACCCGGAACGAAACCGGCCCCACGGCGATCCATCCGATGTCCACCGGAATTACCTACGGCCTGATCGACAAGGCGCCGGTGGACAAGATTCCGCTGATCACGCTGGGCTATGGGCGCACGGATGCAACCGACGGCCGCGTCTTCCCGTGGGTCTTTCCGATTCTCTCCAATTACTGGGACGCGGCCACCGGCATCGTCAAGTTCATCGGCGACAAGGAAGGCGGCAGCGGCAAATTGAAGGGCAAGAAAATCGTGTTGCTGTACCACGACTCGGCCTACGGCAAGGAACCGCATCCGGTTCTGGAAGCCGAGGCGGCGAAACTTGGTTTCGAATTGAAACTGATCCCGGTCCCGCATCCGGGCAACGAGCAACAATCACAATGGCTGCAGATCCGCCAATACAAACCCGACTGGGTGATCCTTTGGGGTTGGGGCGTCATGACCGCCACTGCGCTGTCGACCGCGCAGAAAGTCGGCTTCCCGCGCGACAAGATGATCGGCAACTGGTGGGCGGGATCCGAGATCGATACCGAGGCCGCCGGTCCGGCATCGGAGGGCTATTACGCCGCCAGCCTGAATCTGGCGGGCAAGAATTTCAGCGTCGTGAAGGACGTCGAAAAATTCGTCTATGGCAAAGGCAAGGGCGGAGACCCCAAACTGGTCGGCACGGTGCTGTGGAATCGCGGCCTCGCAGCGGCCATGTATACGGTCGAGGCGGTGCGCACCGCACAGGGCAAATACGGCAAAAAGCCAATGACCGGTGAACAGACGCGCTGGGGAATCGAAAACCTGAACGTGGACCAGAAACGCCTGGACCAACTCGGTTTCGGCGGCATGGTGCCCCCGCTCAGGTTGTCCTGCTCGGATCATGGCGGCAGCGGTCTGGTGCGCTTCCAGCAATGGGAAGGCGGCAAATGGAATCCCGTTTCCGAATGGATGAGCGGCGACAAGGCCATGGTGCGCAAGATGGTGGAGGAATCCGCCGCGAAATACGCGATCGAGAAGGGCATCACGGCGGGATGCATGAAGGGTTAGACGACAGGGACGAGGGCCGAATTTAGAAAGCCGGGAGCCTTGCCCCCGGCCCTCGTTCCTCCGCCCTCGTACCATTCGCCATTTTTTCCGACTTCAGCTGAAGCCAGCCCATGCGATGACCGAACCCGCTGCAGACGTCCTCCTCGCCATCAACAACGTCGAGGTAATCTACGATCATGTCATCCTGGTGCTCAAGGGTGTATCGCTCGAAGTCAGGGACGGCACGATCGTGGCGTTGCTGGGTGCGAATGGCGCCGGCAAGACGACCACGCTGAAGGCGATTTCGAATCTGCTTTCCTCCGAACGCGGCGACGTGACCAAGGGTTCGATCGAATTCCGTGGACAACGCATCGACCAGCTCACGCCCTGGGAGTTGGTGAAACGCGGTGTGGTGCAAGTCATGGAAGGCCGGCACTGCTTCCAGCACCTGAGCGTTGAAGAAAACCTGCTGACCGGTGCTTTCACATGCAGCGCCAACCGCGCCGCGATCCGTCACGACCTGGAAAAGGTTTATCAATATTTTCCGCGACTGAAGGATCGACGCAAAAGCCTGGCCGGCTATACGTCTGGCGGCGAGCAACAGATGACCGCCATCGGCCGCGCGCTGATGGCCAGGCCGAGCATGATCCTGCTCGACGAACCGTCGATGGGCCTTGCACCGCAGATCGTCGACGAAATATTCGAAATCGTGCGCGGGCTCAACGAAAACGAGAAAGTAAGCTTCCTGCTGGCCGAGCAGAATACCAACGTCGCCTTGCATCATGCCGACTATGGCTACATTCTGGAAAACGGACGCGTAGTCATGAACGGCCCGGCCGCCGACCTGGCCCGCAATGAAGATGTAAAGGAGTTCTACCTGGGCCTGTCGACCGCCGGTCGCAAAAGTTTCCGCGACGCCAAACACTACCGCCGCCGCAAGCGTTGGCTCGCCTAATGATTAAGGAAGCGCTCACCGCAGAGGACGCGGAGGAAAAACATGAGCGAGATCGGCAATGCGAACTGGTGCGCGTGCCATGGCATTGTTTCTCTGTTGCAATGTTGTAGTACCTTTCACCCAAATACGCTTTTCCTCTGCGTCCTCCGCGTCCTCTGCGGTTAGACCTAATCATGAAGATTGAAAACGAGTATTACGACGATTTAGAAACGCGCGACCCGGAACTGCGCGAGCGTGCGCTGATGAGCGCATTGCCCGGGCAGATCCGGCATGCGAAGGCGAACACCGTTTATTTCGCGCGGCTGTTGCGCGACGTCGAGCCGGATGCGATTCGCGATCGCAAGGCACTGGTCGGACTGCCGGTCACGCGCAAGTCCGATTTGATCGCACTACAAAGGCAATCCCCGCCGTTCGCCGGCATGACCGCGGTCGCGACGGGGGATCTTGGCAGGTTGTTCTCCTCCCCCGGTCCCATATACGACCCGCAGGGCGCGCGCGGGGATTTCTGGCGCTTCGGCCGTGCCTTGTTCGCGGCCGGTTTCCGGCGCGGCGACCTGGTGCACAACACCTTCTCGTATCACTTCTCCCCGGCCGGATTCATGATGGACCTCGCCGCGCAGGCCGTGGGTTGCGCAGTCTTTCCTGCCGGCACCGGGCAGACCGAATTGCAGGTTGCGGCCATTGCCGACATGAAACCGAATGGCTATGCCGGCACGCCCTCCTTCCTGAAAATCATTCTCGACAAGGCGGACGAATTACAAACGGATGTCAGCAGCCTGAGGAAGGCAAGCGTATCCGGTGAAGCCCTGTTGCCGCCGGTGCGCGAAATGCTCAGGAGCCGCGGCATCGACGTGCGCCAGTCCTACGGCACGGCGGACCTGGGATTGATCGCCTACGAGACCGAACCGATGGGCGGCCTCGTTGTGGACGAGGGCGTCATCGTCGAAATCCTGCGCCCGGGCACGGGCGACCCGGTTGCCGAGGGCGAAGTCGGCGAAATCGTCGTCACCACGCTAAGCAACGAATACCCGCTGATCCGTTTCGCCACGGGCGACTTGTCGGCCCTCGCGCCGGGCGTGAGCGCCTGCGGCCGCACCAACATGCGCATCAAGGGCTGGATGGGTCGCGCCGACCAGACCACGAAAGTCAAAGGCCTGTTCGTGCATCCGTCCCAGGTGGACCAGATCGTCAGACGTCACCCGGAAATCCTCAAGGCACGGCTCACGGTGGAGCACGATGTCGAACGCAGTGATCGGATGCGTTTGCGTTGCGAGGTGCGAAACCGCAGTGAAACACTCTCCCAGGCAATTGCCGGCAGCGTGCGCGATGTCTGCAAGCTGCGCGGGGAAATCGAATTCGCCGACATCGGTTCGCTGCCCAACGACGGAAAGATCATCGAAGACCTGAGGAAATACGATTAGGACGATTTTCACCACAGAGGCACAGAGGACACGAAGAAAATCTTTCTAACAAATAAGAAGCTGGAATCGATGTCCGTTCGGGATATCTTGCACTTTGACTTAGCGATAAGTCTGCCAGTTCTTCATCTATGTCCTGCGTGCCTCTGTGGTGATATTTCTAATTTTCCGGAGACCGAATGTCTACGCAACCAATCAGTAAATACCCGGTACCAAAACTCGATGATCTGCCCGCCGACATCCGCGACAAGATGCTCGAGGTGCAGAAGAAGGCCGGATTCATCCCCAATGTGTTCGTGACGCTGGCGCACCGTCCGGGCGAGTTTCGCGCCTTTTTCGCCTATCACGACGCGCTGATGCTCAGGGAATCCGGCCTGTCTAAGGCCGAAAAGGAAATGATCGTGGTCGCCACCAGCGGACTGAGCCAGTGCCCGTACTGCGTGATCGCGCACGGCGCCATCCTGCGCATTTATGCGAAGAATCCGCAGATCGCCGACCAGGTGGCAGTTCATCATCGCCGTGCTGAGCTTTCTGCGCGGCAAAAGGCTATGCTGGACTTCGCCTGCAAGCTCTCGCGCACGCCGGAAGCCCTGACCGATGCGGACCACGAAATCCTGATGGGGCACGGATTCAGCGCGGAAGACATCTGGGACATCGGCGGCATCACCGCTTTTTTCGCGCTTTCCAATCGCATGGCGCATCTGATCGACATGCGCCCGAACGATGAGTTTTACCTGATGGGCCGCCTGCCACCGCCGGGAAAATGATGCACCGCAGCGTCGCAGTCCGGAGCGGCTGCGGCACGCCCACGGTGCTATAATTTTTTGGCAAAACGGAAACAGTGCCACAAACGCTGCGTTCCCCTGAAAAATGGCAGCAGCAACCTTACCAAGGTAGAGACATGGCGGCACTTCCGGACGATGATCAGCAGGAAACGAGTGAATGGCTGGACGCGCTAGACGGCATTCTGCAGCACGAGGGCCCCGAACGCGCACACTTCATCCTTGAGCAGTTGATCGAAAAGGCGCGGCGCTCAGGCGCCTACCTCCCCTTTAGCGCCAACACCGCCTACATCAATACCATCCCGCCCGGCCAGGAAGAAGCCTCCCCCGGCGATCATGAACTGGAGCACCGCATCCGCTCCTATGTGCGCTGGAACGCGGCGGCCATGGTCTTGCGCGCCAACAAGCATTCCTCGGAACTCGGCGGCCATATCGCCAGTTTCGCCTCCGCGGCGACACTGTATGACGTGGGTTTCAACCACTTCTGGCACGCCCCGTCGGAAAACCATGGCGGCGACCTGGTGTTCATACAAGGACATTCGGCACCCGGCGTCTATGCGCGCGCTTTCATGCTCGGAAGGCTGACGAAGGAGCAGATGGACAGCTTCCGCCAGGAAGTGGACGGCAAAGGCCTGTCTTCCTATCCGCACCCGTGGTTGATGCCGGACTTCTGGCAGTTCCCGACAGTGTCGATGGGGCTCGGGCCGATCATGGCCATCTATCAGGCGCGTTTCATGAAGTACCTGCAGGACCGCGGACTCGCCAACACGGAAGCGCGCAAGGTCTGGTGTTTCCTGGGCGATGGCGAGATCGACGAACCGGAATCTATGGGTGCGATCGGCGTGGCTGCGCGCGAGAAGCTCGACAACCTGATTTTCGTCGTCAACTGCAACTTGCAGCGCCTGGATGGGCCGGTGCGCGGCAACGGCAAGATCATTCAGGAACTGGAATCGGATTTCCGCGGGGCCGGCTGGAACGTGATCAAGGTGATCTGGGGATCGTACTGGGATCCGCTACTGGCGCGCGACCTCGACGGCCTGCTGGTACGGCGCATGGATGAAGCAGTGGATGGCGAATACCAGACCTTCAAATCCAAGGACGGCGCGTACGTGCGCAAGCATTTCTTCGGCAAGTATCCGGAGTTGCTGAAGATGGTCGCCAACATGTCCGACGACGATATCTGGCGGCTCAATCGCGGCGGCCACGATCCGCACAAGATGTATGCCGCATACGCGGCGGCGGTCAAGACGTCAGGCCAGCCCACCGTTATCCTGGCCAAGACCATCAAGGGTTACGGCATGGGCGAAGCCGGAGAAGCGCAGAACATCACCCACCAGCAGAAGAAAATGGGCACGACGTCCTTGCGGGCGTTTCGCGACCGCTTCGACCTGCCGGTGCCCGACGACAAGCTCGACGAAATTCCCTACCTGACCTTCGAGGAAGGCTCGCCAGAACTCGAGTACATGCGCAAGCACCGCGAGGCACTGGGCGGATACCTACCTACGCGCAGGCAAAAGGGCGATACGCTGGAAATCCCGCCCTTGTCAGCCTTCGAGCCGCTGCTGAAAAGCTCAGAGGAACGCGAGTCGTCGACCACCATGGCGTTCGTGCGCATCCTCAACATCCTGGTCAAGGACAAGAACATCGGCAAGCGCGTGGTGCCGATCGTGCCGGACGAGTCACGCACCTTCGGCATGGAAGGCATGTTCAGGCAGCTTGCCATCTGGTCCTCCGTCGGCCAGCTGTATACGCCGCAGGACGCAGACCAGCTGATGTTCTACAAGGAAGACAAACAGGGCCAGATCCTGCAGGAGGGCATCAACGAACCCGGCGCGATGTCCTCGTGGATCGCCGCGGCGACATCGTACTCGAATCACGGCGTGTCGATGATCCCGTTCTACATTTATTACTCCATGTTCGGCTTCCAGCGCGTGGGCGACCTGGCCTGGGCGGCGGGCGACCAGCGTGCGCGCGGCTTCATGCTCGGCGGCACCTCCGGGCGCACGACGTTGAACGGCGAAGGCCTGCAGCACGAGGACGGCCACAGCCACATCCTGTCCTCGACCATTCCTAACTGCATTTCGTACGACCCGAGCTACGCCTACGAAGTCGCGGTCATCATTCAGGACGGCCTGCGCCGCATGTTCAAGGAGCAGGAGGATGTTTTCTACTACATCACGCTGTTGAACGAAAATTACGTCCAGCCGGCAATGCCCAAGGGCGTCGAGGAAGGCATCCTCAAGGGCATGTACCGACTCTCCGAGGGCAAAGGCAAAAAGGACGCGCCGCGCGTTCAGTTGCTGGGTAGCGGCGCGATCCTGCGCGAGGTTATCGCCGCGCAGGACCTGCTGGAAAAGGATTTCGGCGTCGCCGGCGATGTTTGGAGCTGCCCCAGCTTCAATGAACTGCGCCGCGAAGGGCAGGATGCGCAACGCTGGAACCTGCTGCATCCGGAAGCCAAGCCGCGCGAAACCTACGTCGGCCGCTGCCTGAACGCAGCGCCAGGCCCGGTGGTGGCCGCAACCGATTACATGAAGCTGTTCGCCGACCAGATCCGGCCGTTCATCTACAAGCACTATGTCGTACTGGGCACGGACGGCTTCGGCCGCTCGGACTTTCGCCGCCAGTTGCGCAAGTTCTTCGAGGTCGACCGCTACTATGTGACCGTGGCGGCGCTGAAGGCGTTGGCCGACGAAGGCACCATCCCTGCGGCAACGGTGGCAAAGGCAATCAAGAAATACGGCATCGATCCCGAAAAGCCGAACCCGGTCACCGTCTGACCGCGGCCGCAATTACCATTCACCAATCACCAATTACCAGTCACTGAACTCAAAACATGGGCAGCCTCAGAGACGTCCTTGTTCCCGACATCGGGGACTTCAAGAACATTCCGGTCATCGAAGTTCTGGTCAAGCCTGGCGACGCCGTGAAGGCGGAGGACTCGCTGATCACCCTCGAATCCGACAAGGCGACGATGGAAGTGCCGGCGCCGTTTGCCGGCGTGGTCAAGGAATTGAAGATCAAGCCCGGCGACAAGATATCCGAAGGCGTCGTGATCCTCAGCCTGGAAGTCAGCGAAGCCGCCGTAACCCCGGCGACGCCAGCGCCCGCGGCGGCGCAGAAACCTGCCGCGGCACCGGCGCCTACACCGGTCACGCCAGCGTCGCCAGCGGCACCCGCCCCCGCGCCTGTCGCCGCTATGCAAAATACGGAACCGGCCCGAATCGACGAAGCGGGCTTCGCGCTCGCCCACGCCAGCCCGTCGGTGCGCCGCTTCGCGCGTGAGCTCGGCGTCGATCTCGGTCGCGTCAAAGGCAGTGGCCCGAAGGAACGCATCCTGAAGGAAGACATCGCCGGTTTCGTCAAGTCCGCGCTGGCGCAGCCGGGCGGTGGCGGTGGCGGCGGACTGTCGCTTGGGCTGCCGGCATGGCCACAGGTGGATTTCGCGAAATTCGGCCCGGTGGAAAATCAGGCGTTGTCGCGCATCAAGAAAATCTCCGGGCCGTACCTGCACCGCAACTGGGTATCGATCCCGCACGTGACACAGAACGACGATGCCGACATCACCGAACTCGAGGCCTTCCGCAAGGGCATGGCCGACGAGGCGCAGAAGCAGGGCGTGAAACTCACGCCGCTCGCCTTCATCATGAAGGCGGTCGTCAGCGCGCTGAAAAACCACCCGGAGTTCAATTCCTCGCTTGCGCCCGCGGGCGACGCGCTGATCCTGAAGCACTACTATCACATCGGCGTCGCGGTCGACACGCCGGGCGGACTGGTGGTGCCCGTGGTGCGCGACGTCGACCAGAAAGGCGTGCTGCAACTGGCGAAGGAACTCGCGGAAATCAGCGCCAAAGCGCGTGACGGCAAGCTCGGGCCAGCCGACATGCAGGGGGGCACATTCTCCATTTCCAGCCTGGGTGGTATCGGCGGCACGCATTTCACACCCATCATCAATGCACCGGAAGTCGCGATCCTCGGCGTATCGAAGGCGTCGATGAAACCGCTGTGGAAGGACGGACAGTTCGTGCCGCGCCTGATGATGCCCTTGTCGCTGTCTTACGACCACCGCGCGGTGGACGGGGCGCAAGGTGCGCGGTTTATTACGACCTTGTCGATGGTCCTTTCGGACATTCGACGCGTTCTTCTGTGAACGGTGATCGGTAATCAGTAATCGGTCAAAACGCGCTTTGCCGGTGTTCCCTGTTTATGGTCAAAGACCGGTATCCAGCGAAGCTGGGCGCTATTCACTGTTCACTGTTCACCGCAGTTGAGTTCCGCAACCCCCATCGGCATCCTGGGCGGGACTTTCGATCCCATCCATTTCGCCCATTTGCGCCTGGCCGAGGAGCTCGCCGATGCCATCGGCCTGTCCAGGGTGCGTTTCATTCCAACCGGCACCCCGCCTCATCGGGGCCAACCCCGGGTAAGCGGAGCGCAGCGCATGGAAATGCTGCGCCTGGCCATCGGCGGCAATCCGCGCTTCGAGGCCGATGACCGCGAAATCCGTCGCCAGGGCGTCTGTTACACCTTCGACACGCTGGTCGAGTTGCGCGCCGAATTGGGGGCGCGTCCGCTTTGCCTGTTGATGGGCTCTGACGCCTTTTCCGCCTTGACCACCTGGCATCGCTGGGAGGAATTATTTGACCTGGCGCATATCGTGATTGCCCATCGCCCGGGGTATTCGCTACACCAGTTGCAGTCTTCCCTGCCCGGCCCGCTGCGCAAGATCTACCTGCAGCGGCTGAGCGCCTCCACCGGCATCCTGCGGCGCGACAGCGCGGGCGCGGTCTACGTGCGCGAAATTACCGCGCTGGATATTGCTGCGACCCAGATCAGGGGGCTGCTTGCCGGCGGGGGCAGCGCGCGCTATCTGGTCCCGGAGGCCGTTCTCGATTACATTGAAACCAGTCGTCTTTACAAGGAACGCGATGCACGTTGAAGCCGTAAGACAAGCTGCCGTCGAGGCGCTGGAAGAAATCAAGGCAAGGGACATCACCGTCCTCGATGTCCGCAAAATGACCGCCTTGTTCGACTACATGATCGTCGCCACCGCCGAATCGGCGCGCCAGACCAAGGCGCTGGCAAAGAACGTCGAGGAAAAGCTCAAAGGGCTGGGAATCAGAGTCCAGGGGCTGGAAGGCGAAAAAACCGGCGAATGGGTGCTGGTCGATCTGGGAGACGTCATCGTGCATGTGATGCAACCCGCGATCCGCGCGTATTACAACCTCGAGCAATTATGGGGTGGCCGCCCCCCCTCCCCCCACCCCACCAACTGGAAAAACGCCCCGGGGGCGGAACCGCCC
The DNA here is from genome assembly GCA_039931685.1 of Betaproteobacteria bacterium. Taxonomy (GTDB): domain Bacteria; phylum Pseudomonadota; class Gammaproteobacteria; order Burkholderiales; family JACQAP01; genus JACQAP01. The sequence continues at coordinate 54,295 of JBDTRK010000006.1, forward strand.
GCTGCGCTCTAGGTTCGCGCTTCCTGCCAGTTTGAAGCTGCACATCCTCAGCATCGGCCACAAGCCTCCCGCCTGGGTGGCGGCCGGATTCGAGGACTATGTCCGGCGCATGCCGCGGGAAGCGCGCATCGAGCTCACCGAGATAAAGCCCGCCCCCCGCAGCCGGCAGGCGCAGTCCGCGACCTCGATTTTCCAGATCCTGGGCGTGGAAAAGTCCCGTCTGCTTGCTGCCCTGCCGGCAGGCTGTGTAAGAATAGCGCTGGACGAACGTGGCAAGCAGCTCACCACGGTCGAGCTTGCCCGCAAACTGGCAGGCTGGATGCAGGAGGGGCGCGACGTCGGGTTCATGATCGGCAGCGCCGACGGGCTCGACCAGGAGCTGAAGAACGGTGCCGATCTCCAGCTTGCCCTGTCGGCGATGACGCTTCCGCATGCCATGGTGCGGGTGCTGCTCGCCGAGCAACTGTACCGCGCGATATCGATGCTGCAGAACCACCCTTATCACCGGGAATAACGCCCCTGACGGGCGCAACAATACCAAGAGCCGAAACCACGTGGCGTCGCTGGAAAAACATATCTACCTCGCCTCGCGCAGCGCGCGACGCCGCGATCTGCTCAAGCAGATGGGCGTCAATTTCGAGATGCTGCTGCTGCGCGAAGGGGCCGGCCGCGATGCCGATTTCAATGAAACGCCGATCGGCAATGAGTTGCCGCGCGATTACGTCGTGCGCGTCGCCCGCCTTAAGGCAGAAGCCGGTTGGCTGCGCCTGGAGCAGCGCCGACTGATGCGCCATCCGGTACTGGCCGGCGACACCACGGTGGCCTTCAACGACACCATCCTCGCCAAGCCGCGCGATCGCGAGGACGCGGTAGCGATGCTCAAGCAGCTTTCCGGCGTCACGCATGTTGTCTATACCGCGGTGGCCGTTAAATTCCACGATGCACTGCAGGAGGCGCTTTCCGTGACCGAAGTACGCCTGCGCGAACTTTCCGACGACGAGATCCGGCGTTACGTTTCCAGCGGCGACCCGATGGACAAGGCCGGCGCCTATGGCATCCAGGGCAAGGCATCGATGTTTATAGAATCCATCAATGGCAGTTACAGCGGCGTGGTTGGGCTGCCGATGTTCGAGACCTCGCGCATCCTTACCCATTTCGGCTTCCAGTTGCTGTGAACGACGAGATCCTGATCAACGTCACCCCGCAGGAAACGAGGGTCGCGGTGATGCAGCAGGGGGTCGCCCAGGAATTGCACGTCGAGCGCAGCGCGAGCCGCGGCATCGTGGGCAATATCTACGTCGGCGAGGTCAGCCGCGTATTGCCGGGCATGCAATCCGCCTTCATTCAGATCGGTCTGGATCGCGCCGCCTTCCTGCATGTCGCCGACATCTGGTCGCACCGCCAGAATCAGGAGGAGGTCAAGCCGATCGAGCGCATCCTGCAAGATGGCCAGCGGCTGTTGGTGCAGGTCATCAAGGATCCGATCGGCACCAAGGGCGCGCGGCTGTCGACCCAGATCAGCATTGCCGGACGGCTGCTGGTTTACCTGCCGCAGGAGTCCCACATCGGCATCTCGCAGCGCATCGAAGATGAGACCGAACGAGCCCTGCTGCGCGAAAAGCTGCAACACCTGATTCCGGCCGAGGAAGCCGGCGGCTACATCGTACGCACCATGGCGGAGACGGCCAGCGAAAAAGAACTCGGCGCCGACATCGAATACCTGCGCAAGCTCTGGTCCGACATACGGGAAAGATCCAAGACGCTTGGCGCGCCGGCGCTGCTCTACCAGGACCTGGGCCTGTCGCTGCGCGTGCTGCGCGATTTTGTCAACGACGAAAGCGGCCGCATCCTGGTGGATTCGCGCGAGACCTTCCTGCGCATGCTGGCATTCGCAACCGAGTACACCCTGTCTTTTGTCGACCGTATCCATCATTACACCGGCGACCGGCCCCTATTCGACCTATATGGCGTCGAGGAAGAGATCGAGCGTGCGCTGGCGCGCCGCGTACCGCTGAAGTCCGGTGGCTACCTGATAATCGACCAGACCGAGGCATTGACCACGATCGACGTCAACACCGGCGGCTTCGTCGGCGGCCGCAATTTCGACGACACCATATTCAAGACCAATCTGGAAGCCGCGCAGGTGATCGCGCGCCAGCTGCGGTTGCGAAACCTGGGCGGAATCATCATCATCGACTTCATCGACATGGATAACGAAATGCACCGCAACTCGGTGATGGCGGAATTCAAGAAGGCACTGCTGCCCGACCGCACGCGCATGACGGTCAACGGATTCACCCATCTCGGCCTGGTGGAGATGACGCGCAAGCGCACTAGGGAAAGCCTCGCGCATATCCTGTGCGAGCCCTGCCCGACCTGCCAGGCGCGCGGCGAAGTGAAGTCTGCGCAGACCATCTGCTACGAAATCCTGCGCGAACTGGTGCGCGAATCACGCCAATTCGACGCACGCGAGTTTCGCATTCTCGCTTCGCAGAAAGTCATCGATATCTTCCTCGACGAGGAATCCCAGAGCCTGGCGATGCTCGAGGAATTCATCGCCAAACCGATTTCCCTGCAAGTGGAATCGATCTACACGCAGGAGCAGTACGACATCGTCTTGATGTAGCAGAAGTGCTGAGTGCTGAGTGCTGAGTGCTGAGTGCTGAGTGCTGAGTGCTGAGTGCTGAGTGAAAATAGTCTGATTTGTCTTCTTGCGATTGCTTTCAAATTATTCATGCGCGTTGCCGTAACGGGCATTCTCGGCGCGGAGCACGGTAGTAGCCAGTTGCACTTGCCGGTCAGTTCGTGCGCATCCGCAGTACGAACAATGCCAGGCCGCCTGCGACCAGGCCCCAGAACGCTGACCCTATCCCGAACAGCGTCACACCCGAGGCGGTAACGAGGAAGGTAATCAGCGCTGCCTCCCGCTCGCGTTCAACGACCATTGCGCCGGCGAGACCGTTGCCGATCGTGCCGATCAACGCGAGGCCGGCTATGGCGGCAACGAGTTCATGTGGAAATGCCGCGAACAACGCACCAACCGTCGCGCCAAACAACCCGATCAGCACATAAAAGAATCCGGCCGCCACCGACGCGACATAACGACGTTTCGTATCCTCGTGGGCTTCGCGTCCCATGCAGATCGCCGCGGTGATCGCGGCGAGGTTGATCGCAAAGGCGCCGAACGGTGCTAGCAGGACGTTTGCGACGCCTGTCCATCCGACGACAGGCGATATCGGAATCGGGTAGCCGGACGCCCGGATGACCGCCACGCCCGGCACATTCTGCGATGCCATGGTCACGACGAACAATGGCAGCGCCACGCCGATCAGCGCGGCTGCGGAAATACCGGGCGTAACCCATACCGGCCTCGCTAGTTCGAAGTGCACGGTTTCCATATGCAGGCTGCCTTGAACGGTTGCGATCGCGACGCCTAGAGCGAACGCGCAGATCACCGCATAGCGCGGGGACAGCCGGCGCATGACCAGATAAACGGCAAACATCGCAAAGGCCATCAGGAACTGCGCCTTCATCACAACGAACAATTCCAGCCCGAAACGCAGCAGCACGCCGGCCAGCATTCCCGACGCGATGGAGATCGGGATACGATTGATTGCACGCTCGAACCAGCCGGAGAATCCGGCGATGGCGATCAGCAGCCCCGATACCAGGAACGCGCCGATCGCTTCAGGAAGCGAGATTCCGGCCGCACCCGTAATCAGCATTGCGGCACCCGGTGTGGACCACGCCGTCACCACCGGCATGCGATAGCACAACGACAAGCCGATGCAGGTCAGGCCCATTCCTAGTCCCAGCGCCCACATCCATGACGCGATCTCGGCCGCGCCCGCGCCGACCGCGCTGGCCGCCTGGAAGACGATGACCGCGGTGCTTGTGAACCCGACCAGCACCGTGACGAAACCCGCTACGACCGCGGAGAGGGATATATCGCGGAGAAGTGACATGTTGCTCAAGCGTCTAAGGTGTCTATAGCCGCGGCGGAGATCAGGAGCTAAATCTCACCACGCCTTACGCGACCTTCGCAACTTTCATTTCCGCAGGATCGCGTTGCAGCACGCTGCGGATCTGGGTAAGTTCTTCGACCTGTTTGCCCAGCTGCAGCTGCTGTTGCTCGAGCTGACGCACGCGCTCCTGCAGGGAATTGATATCGCCGGCGACCTTGCGCAAATTGTCGACTTTGCGCTCCAGCAGTTTCTGATGCTCCTTCAGTTGCAGGGACAGCGGCATCAAGGCGGAATTGATCCAGGCATCGAGCTCGAGGCGCAACTGGCTGAACAATTCACGAGCGTGCGACACCAGGCCGTTGTGGAAGCGCCGCACGAGGAAATGCTTTTCGGTCATCACGTTGACCGGATCCTTGCAAAAACGCTCGGTGTTCTGGTGCAAAGAGTGCATGCGCAGGATATGGCGTTCCAGGTTCATCACCGGCGGCGTCATTTTCGCAAAGCCGTAGATCTTGTGGAATTCGCCGTAGACGCCGTCGACGTAGTTGCGTGTCTCGCCAGCATAGTTGAGTATTTTTTCAGCCTGCCGCGAAAAGGTATCGAACAGCGCCTGCATGCTGCGCATCAGGCCGGCGGTGGTCCAGCTGCCTTCGATCGACGCAAGGCTGCGGCTCATCATTTCGTCCAGACGATCGTCCGCCAGCGTGCCTATCAGCACATTGCCCTGCTTGAGCACCGTCGTGGAAGAGCGCCGGAAGCTCTCCATGCGCTGCGCGTAAGTCTGCTTGTCCAGTTCCAGTCTTGCCAGCAGCAGCCGGGCAAGCTCCCGGTTTTTTCCGGAAAGCTTGGACATTTCCTGTAACTCCTCGCGCGCGCTCACAAGCTGGGCGCTTACGCTTTGCAGCGAAGTCTCAAGCATGTTGCCGATCTCGCGGGTGACGGCCGCGCGCAGGATCTGCTGCTTTGACGGGATGATCTGCTCGGCAAGCAGGCTTTCGAGCACCTCTATCCGGCTTTTCGCGAGCAGCGTCGCGTCGCCGCGAATACGCGCGATCAAGGCCTTCTGCGCCGACAGTGCGATGACATGATCGCGCGGCAAGCCGAGGATTCGCGCCGTCTCGACCAGCTGGCGTTCGACGGCCGTTTCGATCTGTTCTTCGGACTTCAGATCGTCCCACATCAGGTCGATCTTGTTGAGCACCGCGATGCGGCGGGTGACATAACTTTGCACGTATTTCTGCCAGACATCGAGATCGGACTTGGTGACTCCGGTGTCCATCGCCAGCAGGAAAAGCACCGCGTGCGCGCTCGGAATCATGGACAGCGTCAGTTCCGGCTCGGTGCCAAGCGCGTTCAGGCCTGGCGTATCGAGGATCACCAGCCCCTTCTTCAGTAGCGGATGCGGGTAGTTGACCAGCGCGTGGCGCCAGCACGGGATTTCGACCTTGCCGCCCTGCTTCACCACCACGGTGGTCGTAACGAAATCGGCTTCATCGAGCAGGCCGAGCAGGCCCGCCTCTTCCACCGTGACCGACTTGACCTCGGCGAGGCTGGACATTGCCGTGGCCATTTCTTCCTGCGATGCCAGGTTGAGCTTGATTTTCACCCATTCCACCGGCTTGTGCTTGAGCGCCGCGATGCTGTCGTCGCCCTTGCGTGATTCGATCGGCAGAAGCTTGATATAGGGTTCTTCGGCGGCGTCGAAGAAAATTTCTGTCGGGCACATGGTCGTACGGCCGACATCGGAAGGCAGCAGGCGCTGTTTGAAATCCGAGAAGAACATCGCATTGATCAGTTCGGTCTTGCCCCGGGAAAATTCCGCCAGGAAGGCAAGGATCATGCGATCGTTGCGCAGGCTTTCGACCAAGTCGTAAATACGCAGACTGCGCTGGATGTCCGCGTGGCCATTGTTTTCCAGCCAGTTTTGATAGGCCTGGATGCAGTCGCGCAATTCGTCGCGCCACTGCTGGTATGCGGTTACCTGGTTCTCGAGATTACTGGTCATGAGTGCAGAAGATTTTTCACCCGCGCCAGGAGGCAAGCGGCCTGGCCGTAGATTTCGACGGTCTTGGTGCGCCCGCGACTGCCACGGCGAATCATAACCCGCCCGCCCGGCAGATCAAACTTGTCCGCGAGAAAGCGCACCAGCACTTCATTGGCCTTGCCCTCCACTGCCGGTGCAGCGACACGCACCTTGAGACGCCCGCCATGCAGTCCTGCCAGTTCGGTGTGCTTTGCGCCGGGTTGCACATGCACAGCCAGCGTCAGCAAGCCTCGATCCGGATCATAGCGATACCAGGATTCGGGCACGCGGGGCGCTCACAACATGCGGGTGATGGCCAGTTCGAGGGAAGCCACCGGCCACATCAGCACGATCTGGCAGATGACCAGTACGAACAGCGGCGACAGATCGACACCGCCGATCGGCGGGAAGCGCCGCTGGAAAAATCCCAGAAAAGGACGCGTCAGGCTGGAGAGGACAGCGGTTGCCGGCCCGCGCGGCGCGACGAAGGACAGAATGGCCTGCGCGAACACGGAAACCATGAGGATGTAGATGAACAGCTTCAGCAGGTTCAGCGCCGCCAGCAGCATGATGCCGGCCAGGCCCGCACCCACGCCCGGTCCGAGTTGATAACCCTTCAATGCTAGTACGCCGCCAACCAGCAGCAACTGCGCAAGCCACGCCAGCAGCAGCGTCGATAAATCGTAACCGCGCAGTCCGGGAATCACGCGCCGC
>JBDTRK010000007.1:0-59787 GCA_039931685.1 Betaproteobacteria bacterium
ATGAGGAGTCGTCCTGGAAAAAAACCAACTTCGATCACGGACGTGCGTCTTTTGCCCTCACGGGTCAGCACCTGAAAGTGCCCTGCGCCAAGTGCCATGCAGATGCCCGGTTCCGTGACGCAAAGAAGGAATGCATCGCGTGTCATGCCAAACAGGACGTACACAAGCGTCGCCTCGGCGCGAACTGCGAAAGTTGCCACAATACCCGGGACTGGCGAATCTGGGATTTCGATCACGACAAGCGCACGCATTTCTTGCTCGACGGTGCCCACCGTAAAATTGTCTGCGTTGCCTGTCATGTCAAGGCGGCCGACAAGCTGCCGCCGATCAGCGGCCGTTGCATCGAATGCCACGAGCGCGACGACGTCCACCACGAAGCATTCGGCACGCAGTGCGATCGTTGCCATGGCACATCGACGTTCAAGGACACCAGGCGCTAGGTGGCCGGCAACGAACTCTGCAGCGCGATGTGCCGCAAATATGCAGCACCTGTATCCAATTTGAGACAGCAAAAAGTTATTTCGCATCAGCCTCCTTGATGAAATTCGGTTGAGTTGTGTCTGGTGCACGAGACGACTGGCGGCTCGTTGTCGCAGTATCCCTTCAGGCGCCCATGCCACTTGTATATAGGCTAGACAGAGAAAAATAGGGGCGAATCTCGCTGTTCGCGTTGCGTTGGCACGCGGATTGCGATGATGAAATCATGCGCCTGAAAAATTTACGGAATCTGCTGAGGATTCAAAGTAGGGCTGTGTCGCCAGTTGTCGTCAGGACATTTTCCGATCGTGAAGATAGCGACTCCGCGACGGCACTCAATTCCTGGTTCGGCGATGCAGTGCGCCCTCTCGGCGTGCTGGTCGCACTTTGTTGCTTCGTCAGCATGCTGTTTGTCACATTTTCGATGGCGAACGCAGCCGATACGGCGCCTCGCACACTTAAATTCGATCACATCAAGACCGGCTTTGCGTTGACCGGCGCGCATCGGACTGCCCGCTGTGACAGCTGCCATATGCAAGGGGTTTTTCGCGGCACACCGACGCAGTGCACGGTGTGTCATGCCGCTGGCAATCGCTTTGCGGCGCAAAGCAAGCCGGGTAACCATATTCCGACCAACGCGTCCTGTGATACCTGCCATAGCGCGATCGCGTGGAAGCCTTCGCGATTCCGTCACCAGGGCGTGGCGCCAGGAAGCTGTGCGACTTGCCACAACGGGACGACCGCCACTCGCAAGCCGGCCGGTCACATAACAACGACGGCTGCATGCGACACCTGCCATCGCACCACTGCGTGGACGCCCGCTGCATTCACCCACTCCGGTGTCGCCCCGGGATCCTGCGCGACTTGCCATAATGGGACAACCGCCACCGGCAAACCGTCCGGTCACGTTTCCACCACGGCTTCCTGCGACAGCTGCCACCGCACCACGGCCTGGACACCGGCTTCGTTCAGCCACACGGGCATCGCGCCAGGAACCTGTGCGACCTGTCACAACGGCACAACCGCGAAGGGCAAGCCGCCGACTCACGTCGTGACGACGCGATCCTGCGACGGTTGCCACAAAGGAACGACGACCTTCACTGGCGCGGTCATGGACCATACCGGCGTTGTCCCGGGTGCCTGCGGGACTTGCCATAACGGCACCACGGCGAGCGGCAAACCATCCGGCCACATTTCTACCACGGCCTCTTGCGATGCCTGCCACCGCACCACGGCCTGGACACCGGCTTCGTTCAGCCACACGGGCATCGCGCCAGGAACCTGTGCGACCTGTCACAACGGCACAACCGCGAAGGGCAAGCCGCCGACTCACGTCGTGACGACGCAATCTTGCGACGTTTGCCACAAGGGGACGACGACCTTCACAGGCGCCGTGATGAACCATACTGGCATTGCGGCGGGAAGTTGCGCGACTTGCCACAACGGCACAACGGCCCTGGGCAAGCCGGCTACGCATATTCCGACAACCCAGTCGTGCGATGTTTGCCACAGGGGAACGACAACATTTACTGGCGCGGTTATGAACCATACCGGTGTCGTTCCGGGCACCTGCGCGACCTGCCATAACGGAGTCTTTGCCACCGGGAAGCCCAAGGGACACCCATCGACCACGCAGTCCTGTGACGCATGCCACAGCACCCGGACATTCTCCAAGTGAGAAGAAAGGGAGCCGAGTCATCAACTGCTGTGTTGCCATGCAGGAAAAACGGTTTCTGTTACTGACCACGCGCCCAAACAAAGGGCTCGGAAAGGATGAGGAACAGAGGGCCCTTGGCAATTGCCACTGAAGAACATTGCGTCAGGCTATGCCTCGACTGGAATGCTGTGGTCTTGTGCGTAACAGTTACGAAGATAGCTGCACGGGCGACTTGAAGCTTCCGCTCGGCATAACGAGCGCGATATCCGATCTCGTCGTGCGACCGCGAAAAAATAGGACATGAAGAATAATCATACAAATCGCGTTGAATCAATCGACTTAGGACTATCCAAGAATGTCGCGTGAGCACAACGGGGAGACACGCCGCAATATCCCGAATTGCACCCTTGGTCTCAAAGACGGTGGACCGGCGCGAGGTGCACGGCAACTACAATCGCTTCCAAGTTCCGCCATTCGATGGTCGGCGCAATATCGGCGATCTGGTTTCCTGCTTCGCATGCTTCTCGCGCTGGCAACCGCGCTTCTGGTGGCTTTGCCCTCTGCTCGTGCGGATTATCTTGATGATGTCGAGGTTTTGCACGCTGGCGACAACACGGTGATTCGCATCAATTTCAACGTTCAGGTGCAGTACTTGCGACATGTTCCGGAGCGCGAAGGGGACCTCGTGCAAATATTCCTGAGGGTACTGTCCAACGACGCAGCGCCTCCTATCACGGATGAATCGTGGACCACGCCCGCGAACCAGTTCACGCCGAGGTTTACCGTGACCAACCAAATGCAGACCGGCGCGCAAAACCGCAGGCTGCTGGTGCAATTTGCCAGTCCGGTGCGATATCTGGTGCGACAGGGACGAGACAGTCGCAGCATTGAGATGGTTCTCCTCCCGGCCCTGGAGACTGCCGCAAAGAAACCGGCGCTACCGCCTGCGGCGCCCGTGATGCCCAAACCGAAACCCCAGTCGCTGGCCAAGGGCAAATTCGCGATCCAGCTCGACACATTTCCCACCGCCGAGCAGGCGACGCGCGCCCCCATCCCCGACGATCTTGCCGGCTACAGTGCATTCGTCACCAAGTCGTCGATCGCTGAACTGACGCTCTTCGACCGCAATCTCGGTTACTTCGGCACGCGCGAAAGTGCCGAAGTCGTGCGCAAGCGCCTGTTGAATCGTTACCCGAACGCCCTCGTCGTCGACACCGCGACCATGACTGCGGCAGCCCCCGAATCCGCGGCCGGCCTCGTGTCCAAGTCAGCAGTTCCACCTCCTTCTGGCATTGGCATGGCGCCCGCCGCCGCGACGCCCGCTCCGTTCTCCAAGCCGTCCGAGGTGGCGCCGGCTGGTCCGCCGGGCACGGCGGTTGCGCCCGCGTCGCCCGGAAAGGCGCCACAGCCCTCCGCCGCCGCACCACCGGTATCTGTTGCGGCACCTTCATCGCCAATCGCTGCAGCGGGGGTGGAATCCCAGGCGACGCAGCTGATGGCTGCCGGCCGGGCGGCCATACAGGCGGGCAAGTATGAGGACGCACTCGATGCATTTAACCAGCTTCTGATACTTCCGCCCAACACGCAGTCGCAGGACGCGCAGGAACTCATTGGCCTGGCACGCGAACAGATCGGTCAGATTGAAAAGGCAAAAGCCGAGTACCAGCTCTATCTCAAGCTCTATCCGGAAGGGGCGGGAGCGCAGCAAGTGCGCGAACGTCTGGCCCACCTGCAGGAGGGGCCAGTCCAGGCTGCCAATGATACGAAGGAGCGTGAACCGATGCGGAGCCGTGTTCCCACCAGAAGCTTCTACGGTAGCGTCTCGCAGTATTACTACGACGGCTCGACGCAAGCGACGACGGCCTTCAATACGCCGACTGCAGTCGGGCAGGCAACGCTTAGCCGTCATGACTTGTCTGCGATCATCACCACCGCGGACCTGAACGCACGGTTTAGATCGGAAGAGTCGGACACCAAACTCGTGTTCCGCGACACGGACAGGTGGAGTCTGCTTGACACGAACCCGAGCCGAAACCGCCTCGATGCCGCCTATTTTGATTATCGTGGACTGCAGAATCCGCTTTCCCTGCGCATGGGCCGCCAGACCGGCGTGTCGGGGGGCATTCTTGGCCGCTTCGACGGCGGCATCGCAGGATACGGTCTCACCAAAAACTGGCGAGTCAATGCTGTCGCGGGCGTGCCGGTCGACTACTACATCGATTCCAAGCGATATTTCTATGGGCTCAATGTGGAAGCGGAGAGGATCGCGGATTACTGGAGCGGCAACGCCTACGTAATCAACCAGCTCGTCGACGGCATTGCGGATCGCAGCGCCGTGGGCGGAGAAGTACGCTATTTCAGGAACGGCAACTCCCTCTACACCCTGCTCGACTACGACATGCTGTTCCACAAGGTCAATATCGCTACGCTGCAGGGAACCGTACAGACGAAAGGGCTGACCACCTTTACGTTGCTACTCGACCAACGCAAGGCGCCTTCGCTGGCGACGAGCAATGCCGTATACGGCCAGATGACGACTTCGGTGTCCACGCTGCTGCAGACGTACACGCAGGAGCAATTGCGTCAGCAGGCGCTGGGCATTACGTCGGATGTCAAACAGGTATTGGCAAGCGTGACGACGCCGGTCAGCAAATCCTGGCAACTCGGTGCCGATTACCGCCTTACGAACGTGGGCGCCTTGCCGGGCGTGACGGATCCGGTAACGGGCATCGTGCTGCCGGCGACACCCGGGACCGGGAACATCTACGGGTACACGCTGCAGGCAATCGGAAGCAATCTTTATTCAGGCCGCGATATCAATGTACTGAGCGCTACGTATTTGAAAGCCCCGACTTACCACGGCGCCTATGTCTCGTACAACAACCTGACTGGGCTCGGACCGAACTGGACTTTGGAACCGGCCATTCGTTACTACACGCAGCGCGACGACACCGATACGCGTATCAACCGGTATACGGCCGTGCTCAAACTCAGCTACGTCTGGGGACAGCATGTTTCGCTCGAAGGCGAATATGACTTCGAGAAGACAATAACGGAAAGCGCTCTGCAGCGCGAAGACGCACGCAACCAGTTCTTCTATGTCGGATACAGGGTAACTTTTTGAAGTCACTGGCAGCGACAGGCAAGCGACATGCGCAACACACAGGATCCGGTAATCCAATATGGTGACTTTCCTCATATTCGCAACTTTGATGGTGGGCGGCGCACTGGCATTCTTGCTGACACCCTTACTGAAGAATTCTTCCCGTCTTCGCGCCGGTACATTGGCGGAATCAGACCTCGTTGCACTCTATCGCCAGCAGATCGGAGAAGTACAGGCCGATGTGGATGCGGGACTATTACCGCGGGCGCAGTTGGCAGAGGCGGTGACGGAGCTCGAACATCGAATGCTCATAGAGTTGCCGCACCGACCGACACACAGTCAGGCGCAGCGGTACAGATCGAGACCCAGCGCCGTTTTATTGCTGCTGATCCTGCCGCTTGCGGCCGGTTTGCTGTATTGGAAGCTTGGCAGTCCGGGCGCATTGAGCGCAGATGGGTCGCCGGGGAATTTCGCGCACCCCAGTGCACACTCGACTAATCCCGATCAAGTCGAAACCATGGTTGCGCGCCTGGCCGACAAGCTCGCGGCGAATCCGGACAATCCGGAAGGTTGGGCGATGCTCGCCCGTTCCTACGGTGTGCTGGGTAAACATGCGGACGCCGTATCCGCGTTTGCTCGCGCGGTCGCGTTGTTGCCGGATGACGCTGACCTGCTCGCGGACTATGCTGACGCGTTGGCAATAACCATGAACGGCCAGCTCAAAGGCAAGCCTCTGCAACTGGTGCACAGGGCCCTGAAACTCGACCCTGACAACCCCAAGGCACTCGCGCTCGCCGGCTCGGAGGCCTTCGATCGAAAGGATTACCGCGGCGCGGTTTCGTTCTGGCAGCGCGCGGTTCGCTCAGCCCCGCAGGGAACCGAATTCGGCGATTCATTGCGTGCCAGTCTCAAGGAAGCCGGAATGCTTGCGGGGGGAGGGGCTGCAATTTTGCCGTCAAGGCCCGCCACCGCCGAGCCGATAGCTGCACCGGGTCGCGTTTCCGGGCGCGTGGTGCTCGCCGGCGCGCTGGCGGCGAATGTTTTGCCCGGTGATACGGTTTTCATTTACGCGCAAGCGCCGGATGGTCCGCGCATGCCGCTGGCGATTCTTACAGCCAAGGCGAAGGATTTGCCGTTGGACTTCGTGCTTGACGACAGTCTGTCGATGTCCCCGGAACAAAAATTGTCCTCAGTCCAGCGCGTGCTCGTAACAGCCAGAATTTCGCGGACAGCCAGCGCGATGCCCCAACCGGGCGATCTGCGTGGAAGAATCGGACCAGTGGGAGTCGGTGCCCGCGAAGTTCACATCGAAATCAACGAGATTGTAAATTAGCCTCGCAGCCGCAATGAACTGCGCACAATCGACTATCGCGGCGACTCGTCCCTGACGAGATGCCGATGGCGAGGGCTGTCAAGGGCGAACCGGGTTATCGCCCCAGTAGATCGGTGTCGAATACTTCCGCGCCTTGCCAAGGTCTTCGAGGTAAAGAGACGGCGCCATCTCCCAGGCATATTCATTGAAGCGCTTGAGCATTTCCTGCATCCGCTCGGGTTCGCGTTCGGCGTGATTGTCCTCTTCCGATGGATCGTCCTGGACGTTGTAGAGTTCGTAGCGCACCGGCAGGCGTGAAGAGACAATCAGCTTCCAGTTGTCGACCATGAGTGCCCCGCGGAAATCTTCCATGCCCAGCAATATTTCCTTGCGCGGACTGAGTTGGGCGCTGCTTATGGTTTTCCACTGGTCGGTGCCGTCCACCGGCTTTGTCTGCTCGCGCGAGGCGCCGGCAATTCCAAGCAAGGTGGGATACATGTCCGTAACATGAATGCGTTCCGACACCACCCCGGCGGGTATCCTGCCCGGCCACGACGCGAGCGCAACCACACGCAGTGAACCTTCATAGAAACCGCCCTTGCCGTCGCGATACGGGCCGTTGTCGGCATATCGCATTTGCGCGTCGCCGTCCCCGGTGGCGTACTGGTGCGGCAGCGCGCCGCCATTATCGCTGTGGAAGACGATCAGCGTACTGGCGGTAAAGCCTTTCCTATCGATCGCCGCGACAATCGCCCCGACGGCGTCGTCCAAGGCGGTGACCATGGCGGCGTAAGTCCGGCGCTGCTCATCGCCGATACTTTTGTATAAGTCCAGATATTTCTTCGTCGCGCGCAAAGGGGCCTGCGGGGCGTTGAAGGAAACATAAAGGAACAGCGGCCTCGCGCCGTCGTGGGTGTCGATCACCCGCGCGGCCTCCCTTCCGGCCAGAGTGGTGCAGTCGCCTTCGTCCTTGGCCAATCGTTCATTTCGATGCCAATCCGGCTCGCGCAGCGGATTGGTTTTGGTCAGACAGTCCAGGTCGCCGTCGAAGCTGCCGTAAAAACTGTCGAAACCGCGCCGTGTCGGCAGATAATCCTTTTTGTAATGGCCAAGTTGCCACTTGCCGACCATTGCCGTGCGATAGCCTGCTTCCTTAAGCGATTCCGGCAGCAGGCGCTCGCCAATTGGCAGGCCATACTGACTCCAGGGCAGAATCGACATCGTCTGCAGGCCGTAGCGCATCGGATAACGCCCGGTCAGCAGCGCTGCGCGGGCGGAGGTGGAATAGGGTTCCGAATAAAATCGTTCCAGGCGGACACCGCCTTGCGCCAGAGCGTCCAGATTGGGGGTGAGGATCGTGCCGCCGTGAAAACCAACGTCCTTCCAGCCAAGGTCATCGGCAAGGAGGTAGACGATGTTGGGGCGCTCCTCCGCCTTGACGTCGGCCATGGCGCACGCCAGGGCCACACTCGTGCCCAGCAGCGTCGCTGCGACTCGCGGGATGAATTTCATGAATTTCCGCTCCTCGATTGAGGTGGATGTTACCTGAGAAATCAGCGGCGACGTTTTGCCCGCGAGTACTTTCGGAAACGCAGTGCGGCACTGCGTTACAATTGGACGAGTCATGAAAGAGCGTGAGACGATCATCGGCGTGCTACGCGAGCTGGGCCGCCGCCTGTGGATTGCCAGGGCGATACGGGAAGCCGCGTTTGCCGGTTGCGTCGTTCTGTTCTGCCTTATCTGCTTCCAACTTATCGGTCCTGCGCTAGAAGCCGTGGCACCGGTCGTTGCCAGCACGGTGCGTTTTGCATTACTGGCGGCATTTGTCATCGTTGCCGCGGAGGCACTTGCGCGCGGCGCACTTACTGTCACACCTGGACAGGCTGCCGCGGAGGCCGATTCACGGGCCCACCTCAAGGATGAACTAAAATCCGCGCACTGGTTCCTGTCGCAAAGTGCGACTTCGCCTTTCGCCAATCTGCAATTGCGGCGCGCGGCTGTTACCGCCATCGGGCTCGACCTGCGCGCGCTGGCTCCGCGCAAGCTGCCCGGCAACGCACTGCTGGCAGCGGGACTGGCGCTGTCACTGCTGAGTTTAACCTGGATGACACCGCAACTTTCGCGATCGTGGGACGCCGGTGGCGACAGTGCTACCGCGGAACGCGGCGACCCTGCTGACTTGCGCGCGTTGCTCAAAGATGCGCCGCAGGATGCACAGGTCGCAAAGCTCGATCAGGCTCTGCGCAAGCTGCAGAAGGCTGGTGCGTCGCGCGACGAAAAAATGCGGGCCCTGGCGGACGCTCGCGACGCGATCGATCAGGCCAACATGGATGCATCCACGGCGCGCGAAGCCATGGCCAAACTCGCCGATGCACTGAAAACCGATCCGAGGCTCGAATCCGCGACACAGGCGATGAAGGAAGGCCGTACCGACGCCGCGCTGGCGCAACTGCGCCAGCTCAAGGCCGACGACAGCGGGGCAGAGAGTCCGACCGCGGTCGCCGCCGACAAGGGCAATGCGCCGGTCGAAACCGAAGTCGCGGCGGCGGAATCTACCGGAGTGGACTCGGCCGGCAAACGTGCGGTGTTAAATCAGGATGCCATCGACCGGGTGATCAATGCCCTGGAACAGGCAAACGAGCAAATGGAAGTGCAGGCCAGGGTCAACAGCGTCAAACGGCGCATGGAGAGCAGCCTGGTCGTCACCAGCCAGCGCAGCCAGTTGACGGCGAGCCAGTTTGACAATCGCAGTAATGCCCCCAATGCGACGCCAGCGCCAGCGACCGGCGACGCCGACCTGCGCGGCGGTACGCTGTTCAGGCAGGCGGCGGTGGCGCGCGAAGAAGGCGATACGGCACACGAAGGCAGTCAAACCGGCGACGCGTCGGGCGACTCCGCGGCGCTGCCTCTGGAAGGTGCGCCGACCCGGCGGCTTGATGCGCAACTGAAGCTCGAGACCATTACGCAAAAGTCCGATCCGGGCGAACAGGCGCAAGGCAAGGGTGACGAGGGCTGGTTCTATTCTGCCAGCCGAGAGCAAAAGTCCACGTTGGTCGCGCGCGAGGTACGTGCGCCCAGCGGCTATGATCGTGAAGGTGCGTCAAGCTACGACCGCGTACCGGTGCGACAGAAAAACATCGTCAGGGATTACTTCCTGAACCTGAATGAAAGCGAGAATAAATGAGCACCTTGGCCGTCGATCGAGAGATCCAGGTCTTCCGGGAGCAATTCCTGCGGGTCCGCGATGAAATATCGCGGGTGATCGTTGGCAATGAGGAGATCATATCCGGGGTAATGACTTGCCTGCTGGCGCGCGGCCATGTGCTGCTGGAAGGCATTCCCGGCGTAGGCAAGACCAAACTGGTGCAGACCATGGCGGATGTGCTGCACCTGAAATTCTCGCGCATCCAGTTCACGCCCGACTTGATGCCTGGCGATATCATTGGCACGAATATCGTGCGCGAGGCTGACGACGGACGCAAATCGTTCGAATTCCAGCAGGGCCCGATATTCGCCAACATGGTGCTGGCCGACGAGATCAACCGCGCCACACCCAAGACGCAGTCGGCGCTGCTGGAGGCCATGCAGGAAAACAGCGTGTCGGCGGCCGGTCGCACGCATGCGCTCGATCAACCGTTTTTCGTCCTCGCCACCCAGAATCCGATCGAAATGGAGGGCACGTATCCATTGCCCGAGGCGCAGATGGATCGCTTCTTTTTCAAGCTGAAACTCGATTTCCCGGATAGCGCGCAGCTGCATCTGATCATCGACCGGACCACGCGGCAGGAAGAACCGGCGGTGCGGCGCGTACTCGAACAAAGGCAGATTCTGCAGATGCGCGACACGGCGCGGGCGATACCGGTGGCGCGTCCGGTCCAGGAGTACGCAATCAGGGTGACGCTGGCTACTCATCCGGAATCGGAGCAGGCGCACGAACTTACGAAGAGATACGTGCGCTTCGGCGCCAGCCCGCGCGGTACACAGGCGCTGATCCTGGGCGCGAAGGTGCATGCGTTGATGAACGACCGAGTTTACGTGTCCTGTGAAGACGTCCGAGCCGTGGCCTTGCCTGCGCTGCGGCACCGCGTGCTTCTCAACTTCGAGGCAGAAGCGCAGCGTATGGATGCGGATGCCATCCTGAGCCGCATTCTCGAATGGGTACCGGAGCCCAGCGAATAACGACACCGCAGAGTCGCTTCGAGGTCACTACCTTGGCTCAGCAAAGCGTGCTGTTCAGCGAAGACTTTCTTCGCCAGCTCGAGCATCTCTCGATGCTCACTCGCGGTCCGGTCGCCGGCCATTTGCGCGGTCACCACCGTTCGCGGCGCACCGGCACGGGCATGATATTCACCGACTACCGGCCTTATTCCCCCGGTGACGACACCCGCAATCTGGACTGGGGCAGCTACCTCAGGCTCGATCGCCTGATCCTGCGGCTGTTCGAGGAAGAAGCCGATCTTCCCATCTATGTGTTCGTCGATGTCAGCCGCTCGATGGATTTGGGTGCGCCATCCAAGTTCGATTTCGCGCGCAGGTTTGCGGCCGCGATTGCGTATGTCGGCCTCATCAACCACGATCGCGTCAGCCTGGTTGCATTTTCTGACGACGTGATCGCGGAAACGCCGGCTCGTCGCGGCAAGAACCAGGTCTGGCGGTCGCTGCATTTCCTCGAGCGCCTGCAGCCTGCCGGCGGTACCAGCCTGCAGGCCGCCTTCCGCGGCTTTTTCAGTGCACGTCGTACCCGTGGCCTGGTCGTGCTGGTTTCCGATTTTCTCGATCCTGAAGGTTTCGAGCGAAGTTTCCGGACAATCCGCGAGTACCGCCATGATGTTTTTGCTGTTCACGTCACCAGCCCGGAAGAGGTGGAACCTGAGCTTGTCGACGAGGTACTTCTGGTCGATTCCGAGCTGGGCCATTCGACCCGAACGCTGGTTACGCCCGATTTGCTCAAGGCCTACCGCGACAGCTTCTTGCTCTATTGCGCGGAAATAGAAGCCTTCTGCCGTGGCCACGGCTGGGGTTACCTGCGGGCTTCTACGCAGACTCCCCTCGCCGACCTGATGCTCAAAGCCTTGCGCGACGAAGGCCTGCTGCGATGAGCACATTGGCTCTGCAGTACTACGTGCCGCTGCTTGCACTGGTCGGTGCGATCGCTGTCGTCACCCTGTTGTATTGGCTCAAGCCGCCGCCGCGCACGGTGGTCGTTGCGTCCAGTCTGGTATGGGATCGCGTGCTGCGGGAGAGCCATCCAAGCCCGGACCGGCTGCGCTGGTGGCTGTCGCTGCTGCTCGCCGCGCTGATCGCCGTACTCGTTGTCGGCTCAGTCATGCCGCTGCGCTCCGCAACTAACGGCGTGGCGATCTCGCGGCTCATCGTCGTGCTCGATAATTCGCCGACCATGGCAACGCGCACCACCGACGGCACCACGCGCTGGGATCATGCTCTGACCAGGGCACGCGCCCTGATCCACTCGCGCGCCGCGGATTCCGAGATCTGGCTGACGGATACCATGCGGCGTATCGCCATACCGGGCTTTCGTACTCGCGACGACGCGCTGGCGCAGCTCCAGGCATTGCGTGTTTCCCATGGGTCGGCGCCGCTGGTGTCATTGCCGAACCAGGCCGCGGATATCGAGACGGTCGTTATTACCGATGGGGTGTCACTTGGCCCGGTGACGCCACGAGCGCGACTGGAGTCGGTTTTCGAAGCAGTGGAGAACGCCGGCATCACCGCATTTGAAGTGCGCACGCTGCCGGTTGATCCCCGCCGCGAATTCGCTTATGTCGAACTGTTCAATGCCAGTGGCGTCGAAAAACGCATCGAGCTGGCCATCGCCGGGGTGGGGAACAAGCGCGTTTCCCGGCTGGTAAGCGTCGCGGCGCGTGCTGCGCACAGGGAGATGATCGACATTTCGGACTTCGGCAGCGGGCCGGTGCGGGCATCGATCACGATGCCGGGCGACGGACTTGCGATCGATGACGTTGCCTACGCGATCCTGCCGCTTCGCCGCGTCATGCGTGTGGCACTGGTTACCAGTGGCAATGCCTTTCTGGAGAATTCCCTGCAGGCCCAGCCACGGGTGAGCCTGACCGTCGTCGCACCTGCGCGCAACTTCGACGAGCGCAACTTTGACTTGCTGGTGTTCGATCGAATTGCGCCGAAAAACCGGTCCCGCGTGCCCGCGCTGCTGTTTCGTCCGACTCGTGCGGACTGGCTGCCGCCATTGCGAAGAACCATCGCCGATGTACCGGTCACCACCTGGGATGCGGCGCACCCGCTGCTGGATAACATTTCACTATTCGACCTGAGCGTCGATCGCGCGGCGGTAGTCGACTTGAAGGATCGCACGAAGGAAATGGAGTCCGTGCTGGCGAGCGGGTCCGAAGGCGTGCCGCTGATCGTCGTGCACGAGGCCGGGGTGCGCTGGATTTCGTTCGCCTTCGCATTGGACGAATCCAATTTCGCACTGCACTCCGGCTTCCCGATCTTTCTGAACAATGTGCTCAACTGGGTAGCGGGTGACCAGCCGGCCCTGTTGCGCGGGCTGGGATTGATCGAGGTGCCGCTAGCGGACGCGCGCGTGGTGGCGGCGGATGGAAGGGAACTTGACACGCAATCGATTGCCGGCGGCAGCCTTTTGGAAGTCGACACACCCGGACTGTACACGGCCGTATCCGCGCACCAACGTCTGCGCATGGCGGCGAATCTGTTCGATCGCCGGATTTCGGATGTGAACAAGTCCGCGCTGGCAGCGATGAAACCGGATCCTGACCAGCCCGTCACCCTGGCCCCCTGGCTCGCGTTTGATGCATCGTTTGTGCTGCTGCTGGTCGCCGCGTTGCTGTTGTTGTTCGAGTGGTGGAGCTGGAACCGGCGGATGACCGTATGAATCTCCCGGTATCCATTCAGTCAGCGTGGCCGGCAGTATTACTGGCAGCGGTCCCGCTGCTGTTCTGGATGGCGGCCGCGAGCAAAACGCGCCTTGGCCGAAAGCATCTGCAGGCGGTGAGCGTTTTGCGCAGCCTCGCAATCATCGCGCTCGCGTTGGCATTGATGCGGCCCCAATGGATGGCGGAATCGGGCGAGGTATCGGTGGTGTATGCGCTGGATATTTCGCGCAGTGTGTCGTCTCCCTTCATCGATGCGGCGATAAAGTGGATTGAACGGGCGGACCGGGAAGGCGCGCCGGCGCTGACGCGCTACCTGGCATTCGCCGATCATCCGGTGATGGTGCAAAAGGCGGAGGATTTGCGTGCCGTAGCGGTTGCACAGGGTCGCGCGCACGGCGCTGCGTCCGGCGCGGAAGTAGTCGATCAGACTGCAACCAACCTGGAGCAAGCTCTGGATGCCGCGCTGACAGGGCTCGACCGCAATCGCGCAAAGCGTATCGTACTGCTCACCGATGGTAACCAGAACGCCGGCGACGTCTGGCGTGTGCTGCCCCGACTTACACAGGCCAATGTGCGGGTGTTTCCGATTCCGGAGGCGGTTCGGGAAGTCAATGACGCGTGGATTGCTGGCATCGAAGCGCCGGCGGATATCCATTCCGGCGAGCCCGTCACCCTGGTCGTACGGGTTGTTTCCGGCATCGATACGTCAGGTGAAATCACGCTCGCCAACGCGAACGTCGTGCTGGCTTCGCGCAGCGTAAAACTCAAGTCAGGATTGAACCGCGTCAGCTTTGAAACCACGCTCGCGCGCATGGGTGCGGCGACACTTTCGGCCGAAGTCGTCGTCAAGGGGGATGCCGTCGCCGATAACAACCGCATTCGGCAGTCGCTGTGGGTGAAGGCAAAGCCGCGCATTCTACTTGTCGAGGGCGGACAGATTGACGGCGCGCGCCATCTCGCCAATGCGTTGACAGGACAGGGGCTCGATGTGAGTGTCATCGCACCCGGGGCCCTGCCGGTGACCGCTGCCGGGCTGGCAGCCTTTGATGCGGTGATACTCAGCGATACGCCAGCCAATTCGCTTGCTGCGGATCGAATGCAGGCGATTGAGGCCTATGTCAGGGATCTGGGCGGCGGCCTGCTTTTTTCGAGTGGCGAGAACGTTCACGGCGAGCGAGGTTACAGCGACACGGCAGTGGAGCGGGTTCTGCCGGTGCAATTCCGCGCACAGGAGAAACGCAAGGATTTGGCGTTGGTGATTGCGCTGGATCGTTCGTATTCCATGAAAGGCCGCAAGATGGAGATGGCAAAGGAAGCCACCCGGGCCGCGCTGGACCTGCTCGAGGAGCAGCACCGATTTGCCGTGGTGGCTTTCGATTCGCAAGCCTATATCGCAGTGCCGATGCAGTACGTGCGTTCGCGGCGCAAGGCGCAGGACCAGATCAGCCGCATCCAGGCCAGCGGCCAGACCAATATCTACCCGGCGCTGGGCATCGTCTATCGGCTTTTGCAGAAGACCGATTCCAAGGCCAGGCACGTCATCCTGCTATCCGACGGCGACACGCATCCCGCAGATTTTGAAACCCTGCTCAAGCGCATGGTCGGCGAAAAGATGGTCGTTTCCACAGTGGCCGTCGGCGCGGATGCAGATCGGGCGCTGATGAGGGATATTGCCAAATGGGGCAACGGCAGGGCTTACGTGGCCGACAACGCCGAATCGATCCCGCAGATTTTCATCGAAGAGACCGAGCGTGCCGTGCGCTCCAATCTGCTGGAAGAATCCTTCAGGCCGGTTGTAAAAAGGCGCAGCGCGGTGTTTCGCGGCGTGGATGTCGACAAGCTGCCCGAACTCAGCGGCTTTGTCAGCAGCAAGGCGCGCGACCACGCCGAAATCCTGCTTGCCACGCCCTCCGGCGCACCGCTGCTGGCGCGTTGGCAATATGGCCTGGGAAAAGCTGTGGTATTTACCTCGGATGTGAAGAGTCGCTGGTCGGCCGGCTGGATCGAGTGGCCCGGTTACGGCAAATTCTGGGCGCAGCAGGTGCGCGACCTTATGCGTCGCGATTCCGGAGAACAACTGGACTTTCGCGTCGGCCGCGAAGGTAATGAAGCCGTGGTGCGGCTATCGGCGATTACGCCCGAAGGAGGCTTCCGTAATGGCCTGACGCCGCGTGTCAGGATAAGCCGCCCGGATGGAAGCACGTCCGTGGTAGGGCTCGTGCAAACGGGCGCCGGAGCCTATCAGCTGCGAATGCCGGTCGACCGGTCGATGCAGCCGGAGCGCTTCGAACTTGTGGACTCGCCCGGAATGCCGAAGGGCGAATTGCTGCGTGCCGGTACGCGCACGCTGCATCAGGATTACCCGGACGAATTTCGCGCCTTGCCGCCCGATGTCGAACTGCTCGGAGCGCTCGCACGCGCAACCGGGGGGAAGGTCGCGCCGACCATCGCTGAGGTATTTTCCCCACGAGGCGATGAGAGCCGGGCCACGAAAATGCTTTGGCCCTGGTTTTCAATAATGGCTTTGGTCTTTTATCTGCTCGACATCGCCGTGAGGCGATCGCCGTTGGCATGGCGCCGGCTTGAATCCTGATCCGGCCTAATCGCCGGTTGAGGCAAACTTGAGGCGGATGCAATTGCGGCCTGCAACGTAACTGTAGCTGATTTTTTCAGTCAGATTTATGGTGAGGAACAGGCCCAAACCGCCAACGCGACGGTCTGTGATTGTGGATTCGATATCGGTTTTATTTCCCGCCGCAAACGGATTGAACGGCGGGGCCGAATCTTCATAGACCAGCAGCACTTCCTCCTGGACTTTCTCGAATGTGATGGAAATCGGCGCATTGCTGTCGCCTTTGTGGCCGTGATTCACCGTATTGGTGAACAATTCCTCGACAATTAACGTCAGTTTGTGGCGATCCTCGCTGCCCAGCTCGGCCGTCGCAGCGAATTCGTCGATCAACGCTTTGACCTGCTCGAAAGCGCGTAGCCGCGCCGCAAAGACGCGATTCAGGCGAAGCATGTTTTTCTCAATTTGCACAGACATTTGCCACTAGCTGCAAATGGCAGGCCCGCTGCTATCATAGCGACGTGCATGGTTCTTGCACGATTGACCGGTGACCGGCGCCGAGTGCCGGCATTACGAACCGGAACCAATGAGGGCAATATGACTAAAGTATCGACTTTCCAAAGAGATATCCTTGCATTTGGCCTCCTGTTGTTGTTGGCCGCGTGGATGGGCTCGCATGCGTATGCAGGCGATGCCGGCCGCGTTAAAGTGTCCAAGGGAGACGTACGGATCGAGCGCGCCGGCAAATTGCTGCCTGCCACGGTCGGAACCGTCATCGAAGTGGAGGATACGGTAAAAACCGGAACCGACGGTTCAGTCGGCATTACCTTCCACGACAACAGCCTGTTGTCCGCTGGTCCGAACAGCGAACTGGTGATCGAGCGCTTCGTATTCGACAGCACCACCCACCAGGGCGAGTTCGATACCCGCCTGAAGAAAGGCACGCTGGCGGTAGTGTCCGGGAAGATCGTCAAGCAGTCCCCGGAAGCCATGCGTATCAAGACCCCCGCCGCGATCATGGGTGTGCGCGGCACGGAGTTCATCGTGAAGGTTGACGAACCCGCCGCAAACTGAATATGCGTGGTGTTCTCGCGTCGGTCATCGTCGCAGTGACGATGACCGGCTGTGCTGCCCCCCATTCTGACGCCGGATATCCGAGGGTTCGCTGGAGCAATTCCAGCCAGCCAATAGAGCCGGGTGCCTTGCGCCCGTCGGAACGGCCGGCGCGCGATGACCTGATCGTTCTGCTGCCCAAGCCGAACGGCAAGATCGGTGGCGTCGTGGTCCGGACAGCGGGCGGCAAGGAAATCGTTCTGGACAAGGCCTATGCCGGCGCTCATATCGAAGGCCCAGGCGAGATGCAGTCCGTCCGTTACGATGCCGATCGGGTGAAAAGGGAATTCTCGCCCGTGTTGGCGGCGCTGCCCGGGCGTCCAGCGACCTTTCTGCTTTACTTCCTTGAAGGCAATGACGAAATTACTCCCGAGTCGGAGCGCGAAGTGGAGCGTATTTTTGCCGAAATCGCCGCCAGACCGTATCCGGAAATCCTTGTTATCGGTCATACGGACGCGGTGGGCAACGCCCAGTTCAACGACCAACTGTCGCGCCAACGCGCGCAGCGCGTGTACGACGAACTCATCAAGCGCGGCATTGCTCCCGACAGGATAGAGGTGTCCGGTCGGGGCAAGCGTGAGCCGTTGATCCCCACTCCGGAAGGCGTCTCCGAGCCAAAGAACAGGCGGGTCGAAATCAACGTGCGCTGATTTGCGCGTGTGACTGATTCGTCGGCCCGGAATACTGTCGGTCACACTTCACCGCCATTCCAGCGTAGCGCCAAGATCGTGAGGTCGTCGGAACGTTCCGTGTCCAGCACGAAGGCGCGCACGTCGTCCCGGATTGCATTGACCAGCTGTATTGCCTCGGTGGCGTCGCCGGACGCCTTCAATGCAGAAAACAGGCGTTGCTTTCCGTAGAGATCGTTGCCCGAATTCATTGCTTCGGTGACGCCGTCTGTGAACAGGCAAAGGGCCTCGCCGGGCAGCAGGCGGTAGTATTCGGGGCGATAGGCATATCCCTCGATCACACATAGCGGCGGGCCGGAATCGCCTTCCAGTCTCGACGGCGTTTTCTGTCCCGGGCGCAGGCAGATCGGCGGATCGTGTCCGGCGTTGCACCAGTTCAGTTCACCGGTTCTCAAATCCAGTATCCCGGCGAACACCGTCACGAACAGCATTTCCGGATTGTCACGGGCGATTTCGGCGTTGGCGGCGCGCATCACTTCGCCGATGTCGGCGCCACTTTCCATGCGCAATGCGGCGCTCTTGTACAACGCCTTGCTCACTGCCATGAAGATGCTTGCCGGCAGGCCCTTGCCGGCCACGTCCCCGACCATGAAGAACAGGCGGTCGCCGTCGAGTTTGAAAAAATCGTAAAGGTCGCCGCCGACCGACTTTGCCGGCTCGATCAGAGCTTGCAACGTGAAGCGCGGGTCACCATAGAATGCCGCCGACGGCGGCGGCAGCATGCCCATCTGGATGCGTTGCGCTGCCTCGAGTTCGCCGGCTGCCCGCGCGGCCGCCTCGCGCTCCGCTTGCAATGCCTTACGCAGCGTACGGCGCTGGCGATCCGCTTCGGTAAGCGTTCCCGTGAGCATGACGCCGAACAATATGGTGCAGACGGTGACCGACCAGGCGACATCGAGCAGTATGCGTTGCCAGAAATATAGCGCGAATCCCGCAGCCAGCAGTCCGGCGATCAGGACGGCATACATCAATGCCGCGGTTCGTGGTTTGACCGCCGGAATGCCGAGAATCAGGATCAATCCTGAAGCCAGCAGGAGTGCGCGTTCCACGTTCCCGAGATACTTCGGCCGCTGCAACAGGCTGTCTTCGAAGATACTCTCCAGAATCTGCGCATGGATCTCGATGCCGGGAATACGCTGACCATTAGCGATGGTCTGATAGTCGAGCAAACCCAGGCCGGTCGCACCTATCAGCGCAATCTTGCCGCGAAGTTCCTCCGGATCGACGCGACCGTGGAGCACGTCGGTGGCCGATACGAAACGATCCTCATCGTGCTGGCCAAAATGCACCCAAATCGTACCGTCCGCGTTGGTCGGAATGAACACCTCGCCGATGCCGATGCCCACTACGCGATCGGGTTTGCCGACCACGACGAAGGCCGGTGTCCGCGTTGCCATGCGCAGGACTTCCATGGACAACGCCGGCGTCAACACACCGGCGACCGAGGCCAGCAGCGGAACACGCCGCACGACCCCGCCGCTTGGATCGACGCTTAGCAAGCCATGTCCGGGTGCCGCGGCATCCAACTGTTCCAGACTGCGCAGCGTTCCCGCGAAATGACGCAGATGCGGAATCGGATCGCTGCCGTTTATGCGAAATGGCGCGGTACGGCCGCCTGCGCTTGCCCCTTGTTCGACCCCGGCGATGCCCAGTGCCACGGGAAAGCGGCGCAGTGCATCCGCCAGAATCGAGTCGTTGCTGGGCAGTTTCGCCAGGCGCTGCGCGAGCCTTGGATCCAGCTTTTCGACGAGGCTGGCAATGCTGGCCGGCGACATGCGATCGGATTCCGGCATCAGCACGTCCACGCCGATGGCAGCAGGCTCATTTTTCGCAGTGGCTTCGATGAGTGCCGCCATGGTAGTGCGCGGCCAAGGCCATTGCCCGAGCTCCCGCAGGCTTTTTTCGTCGATGGCGACGATGACTGCGGGCGCGGAGGCACGCTTTCTCGGCGCGATTTTCTGGTAGCCGTCGAACAATGTCTCGCGCAGCTCGTCGAGTACTGGGACGGAGGGCGCCAGTGAAAGAGCGAGCAACGTGGCAAGCAGTGCGGCGCCCAATGGCCGGCCATGGCCGCCGGTCAGCATCGACCGCGCAACGCGCAGCAGCCGTTTGTGCCGCGCGGTCGCCGGCGGTTTGTCCGCGGCTTCAGTCACACCTCGATTTCCATGCCGTCATAGGCCGCACTGACGGTGAGGGCCCGTTCACCGCGGGTAAGCTGCTCGAAGCGGATGGTTTCATTGAGCACAGACTGGATCCGCTCGTCGGTGAACGCCGGTTCGTGGTGGAACATGCACAGATGCCCGACGTTGGCCAGTTGCGCCAGTTCCACGCCGACCATGTTGCTCGAATGCCCCCAGTCCTCCTTGACGGAAACCGCATCGAGCAGAGAATACATTGCGTCAAAAATTACCAGGTCGGCATCGCGGAAAAATTCGACGAACGCTGCGGTTTCGGCGGGATCCTCCAGCTTGTGCTCGGAGTCGGTCGAATAAACGATGGACTTGCCATCGCGCTCGAAGCGGTAGCCGTAGGAATCTCCGGTGTGCCGCTGCAGTTTTGGCGTAACTTTGTAGCCTGCGATGTCGACGCTTTGACCGACCTCGAGTTTCACGAATTCTATTTTGGCCGAGAGCCGGGAGAAGTCCACCGGAAAACAGGGCGCGGATTGTTGCAGCCTGAATGCATCTTCCAGCACGGCGTGGCAACCAAATATGCGGATATGCGCGCCGGCAACGTAAGCCGGCGCGAAAAATGGAAAGCCCATGATATGGTCCCAGTGCACATGTGACATCAGGACATTGACCACGATCGGGCCGGATTGCGGTGCGGCCATGATACGGCCGCCGAATGCGCGCGCCCCGCTGCCCATGTCGCAAACCAGATACTCGGATCTCCCGGTTTCAATCTCCACGCAGGGCGAATGCCCGCCGTATGTCTGTGCGATCGAAAATTCCAGGTCGTTGTCGATGAATGCCCGCAATTTTCCAGGTGAATCCACGCCCTTGGCGACGGCAAGTTCCAATGCGGTTACGATCTTGCGGCGGATATCCGCCGACGTCAGCGCGACCGGAATGGAACCGCGCGTTCCCCAGAAGCGTACGCGCATCCCGTGCCTCTATGCCTGATAGGATTTAAGGGCCGTCGGAGAAAGCTTGGCGATGGCTTCACGCACCGAGGAAAAGGTCTCGAATACCAGCGTAAAGCGGCTGATCTCGAATATTTCCTTGACCACGGGCTGCATGGCGGCGACGACGATTGTGCCGCCCTGCGCCTTGGCCTGCTTTTCCGCCAGCATGAAGCAGCGCAGGCCCGCACTGCTGATATAGTCGACCCCGGCAAGGTCCAGCACCATGCGTTCGCCGCCGGTCTTGCACTGGTCGATCAAAGGCGCGAGGCTGCTGCGGAAGTCTTCGCTGTTGGCATGATCTATTCGGCCCTCGGGCGAGAGCACGAGAATGTCGGCATATGTTCTATTTTTGATTTCCATTTTCCGTTCCAGACCCGATCCCATGCCGGCAGAGCGCCGGAAACCGCAAGTCGCGTGTATTCGCTAGTAGCGCACTTGCCGGTGGATCGCTCCGCTTGGCAGTGCGCGTCCAGTCTGAACCGGACACAGTTGTTCAGACGGTGCGAGTGTGTATATTAAACCCGAAATCCGGCCGCAGCCGGCTGCGAATTGGAAATCAGGAAAAAACAGGGAAGGTTTCGAATTTTCCGGACAACACTTGCTCGGCATCCCGGCTGCCCAGCCAGCCGCCGATTACACTGGCATAGACGCGGCGGAAATCCGTCGTGAAGACCAGGTTATCACCTGCGTCGAGTTCGGTCAGGCTGGGCGGCCGGCCGTAATGGCCTCCCTTGACCGGCTTACCGATGACATACATGTGGTTGGCCGTGCCGTGATCAGTGCCGAGACTGGTGTTTTCCGGAACGCGGCGGCCAAACTCCGAGAACACCAGAACCGTAACGTCATTGCCCCGACCGATGCGATCCATGTCCTTCATGAAGCCGGCTACTGCGTCCGATACGTAGGTCAGCAAACGCTGGTGCAAATCCGACTGCTGGACGTGCGTGTCGAACGCATTGTGCCGATATGCGGTGTAATACAGCCTGGTCGGCATGCCAGCCGCGATCAGCGAGGCGATTTTTGGAAGCTGCACCGGCACGATGCCGTAGTCGACTGGCGTCTTGTAGGCGGTCCACGCGTCGCGCACCAATTGCGAGGCTTCGCGCGCGCTCTTTGCCACTTCCAGCAGGTAACGCCTGGAAGCACTGGCGCTGGAAACCATGTCGGGCGTTCCATCCAGCAGCGGACGCTCCTGGAAAAGGCCCTTGCGTCCGAATTTTTCCGGATCGTCGAACACCACCGGCACATGTTCGCGGGCACGTACCGCCAGTGACTGTACCTCATCGATATTGACGATGAAATTGGGAGAGGCGCGCTTGTCTATCGCATCGGCCACGCGGCCGATCCAGCCGTACTCTTCGCCGCTGTTCGGGGCGCCGGTGTGCCAGTACGCCATCGAGCTGAAATGCGAAAAGGAGGGCTGCGCATAGCCGCAGCCGTGAACGATGGCCATCTTGCCGTCCTTGTACAGCCGTTCGAAACCTGCCATGCCCGCATTAAAACCGTAGCGATCGTCGATCTTGCGCAGCTTGTCCGGACGGATGCCGATTACCGGACGATGGCGGTAATAGGCGTCGTCGGCATACGGCACCAGCGTATTCAGTCCGTCATTGCCGCCGGATAATTCGAGCACAACCAGGATGCGGTTGGATGGGGGGGCGTCCGCTGCCATTGCCCTCGAAAACACCAGCGGCATTGCGCCGCTCCCGATGCCGCAAAGTGCCGCACGCAACGCATCGCGTCTCGTCCATATTTTCCTTGTCGTATTCATGGCTTATCCAAGTTGGTATTCGGGCAGGGAGAGGATCACATGGAGGGTGGTGCGCAAGGGCTCTTCCAGGAAACTCGCAGCAGCCAGCAGATCCGCCGTTCCCAGTTCGTTCTCCAGGAATTTTGCGAGGCGTTCATGCGCGTCCGCCTCAAGGGGCACGGACAGGAAACGTGCCAGCAGGTAGTCGGTGGCTTCACGCGCCGTCCTGCACCCCGCACCCAGCACCATCGCCGACAGATCGACCTGTGCGGTCGTGCGCGGGATCGGTTTGACTTTCTGCAGGGCCATTTGCCAGCCACGAAAGCTTGCCAGCCGGGTATTGAAATCCTCGTCGCGATCCGCCTGCATTGACATGGAGGTCACTTCCTTGGCGTCGGGCTTGGTGGCGGTGGTGACATCCAGGCCGAGCGCGAGCTTTTCGTTCACTGCGCCGATTTTGTAATCTGTCAGCGGATAGCGATCCGGCGGCAGGAAATTGATGTCCGGATAGAGCGTGTCGTAGACGAAATTGCCGCGCGCCAGCAGCAGGCCCGGGGTGATCCAGCTCTTGCCGTTGGCCCAGCCCGCGACGGTCGGCGGGTAGAGCAGCTTTTGTCCGAGCGACTCGGTCAGGTCGTTGAAGTCGGGAACACCCGGAACTTCCGTGAGGCCCATCTTCTTGTACGTCGAAATCACCAGTTCGACCGGCGATTTGATATGGGTTGCCATGGCCGCCGGACTGTAGAAATCCTTCGACAGGAATATCGTCTCCAGCAGCGGCGCGATCTCGTAATTCGACGCGCGCAGCCTGGCCCCGAGTTCCGTGCGCAGTCCGGAGGGCAGGTCCTGACGCACGAAATAGCGATAAATCTTGCCCGCCACGTATTCGCTGGTGACCGGTTGCGACAGGATCACGTCGATCACATCGACCCCGTCGAACGTGCCCTGTTTGCCAAGGACCGTCTTGTCGGTTGCATCATGCTTCTCAGGAGAGACGACGAAGGCCAGGTCTTCGAAGTTCCATCCGGTGAACGCACGCGCCGCCTCCCGGATGTCGGTTTCACTATAGTTGCCCACGCCCATCGAGAACATTTCCATGATCTCGCGTGCAAAGTTCTCGTTAGGCGCGCCCTTGACGTTTACGCCGGCATCCAGGAAAGCGAGCATCGCCGGATCCTGGGCTACAGCGATCAGCAGGTCGCGAAAGTTGCCGGTCCCGTTCGCGCGAAACAATTCGTTCTGCTTGAGCATCTTGCGGTAGTCGCGGACTTTCTCTTCACTGGTGGCGAAGTGGCCGTGCCAGAACAAGGCCATTTTTTCCTCGAGTGGACGATGCGTCGTCAGCATGCGCTTGGCCCACCAGTACGCGACGCGATTGGTCTCCAGCCGGCTCGCCCGCAGCCAGTAGAAGAACTTGTTCGCGACTGGCTGCAACCGGCGATTGCCGGTCGGTTTGACCTTGATGCCCATGGATTCGCCGGTTTCCTTGGCGAGATCGGTTGCCGCCGGGCGCGATGCCGGAAAAGGCTCGAGGCCTGCATCGTGCACGCCGGAATGCTCGAACGCGGGCAGATCGTTGGCTATGTCCTTGTTATAGACCAGCCGGCGAACGGCAGCCTGTGGCGACATGGCGGCGAACTCCGCGATTTCCTGCGGCGTTGCGCCGAAGCCGGCGCGCTCGAGCAGGTGCGCTGCACGCTCAGCGTTCCATTGCTCCTGGCCAATGGGCCTCAGGTCGTCGGACCAGTCGGTCGCAGCCATGGACGCCAGAGGGGCCAGAAACAGGGCCAGCAATGCGAAACTGGCCGTGGGAAGGCGTATGGTCATGATCGTGTCCTTTGCAAATTCAGATAGCTTTGGAATGGCTGCCATTGTCGGGTAATTACCCTGAACCGGCCCTGCGCAAAACCTGCAATCAAGTTTCATGATTATCATGACGATGCTTGACGCGGCATGAGCGCGAGAGTACTTTCGTCGCGCTTCAAAACCAAATAAATCATCAGCTGCGTTCCGCGCCTTGGGTACTACCTTCTCCCTGCTTGCGGTCGGATTCTTCCTCGGCATGCGTCACGCGACCGACGCCGACCACGTGATTGCCATCTCCACGATCGTCAGCCGACAGCGTTCGATGCGCAGTGCCGCCATGATCGGGGCGCTGTGGGGCCTGGGGCATACCCTGACCGTGACCCTGGTCGGCGGGGCGATCATCCTGTTTACGATCACCATTCCACCGCGTATCGGACTGGCAATGGAATTTGCGGTCGGCGTAATGCTGGTGCTGCTCGGCTTCCTGAATCTGACCGGCCTCAATCAGTGGATACGCGATAATATCGCCCCTGGGTCATCGATCCATGGCCATACCCACGCCCACGGCGACTATGCCCACAGCCACCTGCACGGACACGCGCAGGGCGCGCACGGGCACAACGAAGAACAGACTCCCCAGGCGTGGCTCGACCGCAAACTCGGCAACATTGGCCTGTACCAGATGGTGCGGCCATTGGTGGTTGGCATCGTGCACGGTCTTGCAGGGTCCGCCGCGGTTGCCCTGCTGGTGCTGACGGCAATCGAGAATCCCTGGTGGGGCATGTTGTACCTGGTTCTGTTCGGCGTCGGCACGGTTGCTGGCATGATGCTCATCACGGTCGCCATAGCCGCGCCTTTCGCTTACTCCATGGGGCGTTTCCCGCGCTTCAATGCGTACTTGCGCATTGGCTCGGGTTTGCTGTCGCTCGGATTCGGGCTGTTCCTGATTTATTACATCGGATACGTCGATGGATTGTTCGGCGACAGTCCCAAGTGGACACCGCAGTAAGACAAGTCATTAAATTGTAAGAGATAACTAATGCGCCGCAGCATTGACGCTCCATCAGTACAGGATTAAATTCGCGCGATGCAAATAGAGGTGAATGGGTCGCAGCGTACGGCCCGAACCGCAGCGTTCAAGGGATTCGGTATCGGCGCGTTGGTCATGGGACTGGTTGCGCTGATGGTGATAGCCGCAATTCGCGAGACGGCAAAGCCGAAGCTGCAACAGTCCGGGGCCAGCACTGAAGTCGGTCATGCCGAACGTCCCGCAGTCACTGCAGAGGAAGAAAGCTACGCGCGCGCATTGTGGCCGGTGCACGCGCAAGTGAAACAGGACGCGGTGAAAATGAGCTTCGCGGGTCTCGCCTACAAGATGGGCGACATCAAGCGGGATGCAGTGAAGCAGCGCGTGGCGTCGCTGACGCCGGCGTTCAACGCCGCGATCGTTGCACTGGGAAAATTGCAGCCGCCGGCATCGATGAAGGAATTGCACGCCGAATACCAGGAGGCCGTACGGTTGTACCGGGACGCGTCGATCACGATGGTCAAGGTAGCAGTGGACGGGAAGGATGCGCATCTGATTGAGGCGCAGGCCATGTCGGAAAAAGCGTCCGGACTCACCCTGAAAGTGGGAGAAATGCTGTGGCCCGGAGAGTTCAAACCGAATTGACCAGCAGGATTTTGGAAGTAGCGGTGAACGTGTAGGAACAGGGTTCGGAAGAAGTCGTAAACAGGCAGTCCAACGTCAAGGAGGGGTAAGAAAATGATGAGTCTAAAAAAAGCAATGATCGCAGCGGGTCTGGCTGCGTCGGCCCTGGGCGCACCGGTTGCGCAAGCCGCCGACGTGTGTTCGGTGTGGCTGGTCGAGAACAGCCGCTTCATGGGCGTTCCGTTCGGTGCGTTCATGCCGGACCGTGCATTCGTACCGGGCAGCACCAACAAGAACAACAACATCAATACCGTGGACTTGCCGGTCAACGTCGGCGTCATCAAGTGCGGCAATGAACTGATGCTGTTCGACGCAGGCTGGAACCAGACCGAATACCACAAGGCAACGGGTACCGACCACTGGGCTCCGCTGTCCAAGCAGATCGCCCAGCTTGGCTTCGACGCCAAGGATGTGAAGAAAATCGTCCTCGGCCACGGCCATTGGGACCATGCCGGTTCGCTGGACGAGTTCCCGAATGCAATCATTTATATCCAGAAGGAAGAATTGCGCGGCATTGAGTGGGCGCTGAACTATCCCGGCCACGAGCGCATCCGTGCCGTGAACGACTCGCCCGGCGGTTGCGCACGCACCCCGGCTTGCGGCTATCCCTCGAAGACGATGGATTCGATCTATGGCAAGGTGCTCCACGGCAAGGCAGTGATCGTCGACGGTGAGTTGGAAATCATGCCCGGCGTGAAGATTCACCCGGCCTTCCGCGCCCACACGGCCGGTTCGCAACTGCTGGAAGTGCCGACCTCCATCGGCAAGCTGGTGTTCGGCAGCGACGCTTACTCTTCCTGGGAAGGCATCCGCGACTGGAACATCGCCAACCCGCAGCAGACCGATACCGTGCAGCAGTTCCTCGCCTATGAGCAGTGCTACAAGATCACGGGCGGATACCAGAACTGCGTCGCCGCGCACGAACCGCTGTCCTACACCGACGGCTACCCGCTTACCAAGCATTCTTGGGTGGGCATGAACGGCGGTCGCCTGGCGGAGATCGCGCTGGCCCCCGGAGAAAAGTCGCGCAAGAAATAATTGCCTGACCGAAGGGTAGTACACTTCGATGCGAGGAGCCGGAACTCGGCTCCTCGCATTTTTTATACTATTGATTTTCAGCCGCCGTGATCTCCCGCCATTTCTCCCTCATCACGCTGATGCTCGCCATGTTCGCGGCGATGCCAGCCGATGCGCACGATCCGAGCGCATGGGGCGGATTGTTCCGCACACGCGATTTCGGCGCGAGCTGGTTTCCCGCGGACGCCGGGCTGTTCATCGGCGGGGCACTGGATGTCGCAATCCATCCGCAGGACCCCGCGCACTTGCTCTATGGCACCGATACGCGGCTGCTGCGTTCGAAAAACGGAGGGCGCGACTGGACGGCCGAATCGGCTCCTGCGATGTTGGGCGCCGTCTTCGCGGTGGCCTTCGATGCCGACGGCAAAGGCGCGCTGGCTTCCACTGGTTCGAGGATCTTTCATGCTGGAGAGGATGGCGTCTGGCAGGACGTGCTCGCCCCGGGAGGCGCGGCGCCTGCGCGTTCTTTCGCGCGTAGTGCGGCTGCGCCGAATCGGGTCTACCTGGCCGGGGCGCACGGGCTGTTCGTCAGCGACGACAAGGGCAAGACCTGGACGCGTTCTGGTGAAGGGGTGCTGCCCGACAACGCGGTCGCATCGCTCATCGTCGTTGCCGCATCTGTGGAAACGCTATACGCCGTCATCGACGGCAGCATCTGGATGAGCGTGGATGGTGCGCGCGACTGGTCGATGCGCAGCAACGGATTGCCCGCCGGCAGTGTCGATGTAGTCACCCCAGACGTCGAGCAATCCGGACGGCTATGGTGCGCGGCGAAGGGACAAGTATTCGTAAGCGACGATGCGGGCTTGAACTGGGTGAGCCGCGGAAAGGATTTGCCCGATATCGGCATTTCCGTACGCGGGCTTGCGGTTTCCGCGGACGAAAAAATAATCATCGCGGCCACGCACCGCGGCATGTTCCGCAGCACCGACGGCGGAGAGAACTGGATCCAGGTCGAAAGCACGCTGCCTGTGCATCTCGAATCGGGTTCTCTGAAACGCGATCCGCGCGATCCTGCAACGCTGTACGCGGGATTTTCCCTGAGTCCCTACAGTGAAATGTGGCGGCGCGCGGAACAGGGCGGCTCGCTGCTTGCGCAGCTCGATCCCGTGAGCCTCGCGGGCGGATTGGCATTTCTCGTCTTTATCATTGTCGTCGGCCTTGTCGCCACCCGATGGCTGTTGCGACGTTACCGTGGCGCCGACGGCGCGAGCCAAATTCGTTGAGGGACTTTCGATGACAGCCGCCAAATCTTTCCGGAACAAAATCTTATCGATCGCCGTAGTGGCGATCGTCATAGTTGCGACGGTGCTGGTCTGGCGCATGCGCGGCGGACAGGGGTCCCGCGACGACTTCGTCGAGTATCCGATGACGGTCGCGAGCGACATCCCCACGACCGTTGCTGCGGGTCCGGACGGGACGATCTGGTTCACGATCGGGTTCGCGGACGCGATCGGCATGATCCGCGATGGCAAATTGCAGCGGTTGCCGAAAGGCAAGAAAAGCGTCGAGCCGGTCGGCCTGGCGGTCGATGCGCAAGGTGCTGCATGGTTCACCGATCCGACCGAAGTGCAGATCTCACGCATCGTTTCCAGCGGGGAGATCAAATCGTTTCCGCTTGGCACGCCGATCGCGCGGCTTGGCCGGCTGACCATCGCGCCGGATGGCGCCGTCTGGTTCGCCGAAAGTACTGCTTACGGCTTTACGCGGCTCAAGGACGGCGAACTTTCACGCAACGTGCCGAAGTCGGCGCAGGGCGGGCCATACGGTGTGGCGGTGGATGCGAAAGGTGTCGCATGGGGCACGCTGCAGGGTGCAAACCAACTCGTGAAAATCGAGCCGGGAAAGGAAATCACCGAGTTCGAAATTCCGTCACGCGGCAGCTCCCCAAGCGATGTGGCCGCTGACGGCGCGGGTAACGTGTGGGTAGTCGAGTTTCGTGGCAACAAAATAGCGAAATTCAGTGACGGGAAGTTCACCGAATTCGCCGTACCCGGTGAATGGTCGGGCCTGTCGGGAATCGACGTCGCGGCGGACGGCTCGGTGTGGTTCGGAATGTTGCGCGGACATGCGCTGGGCCGTCTGCGCAACGGGCAGTTCAAGATTTTCGAGCTGCCACGCAAGGATGCGCGTCCCTATACCATTGCGATCGACAAGGCCGGCGACGTCTGGTACGCGGACATCAGCGGATTTGTCGGGATGCTGAAGGCGAGTGCCGCCAAGAATTAGCGGCGCAGGTGTAAGGGCCGGATAAAAGCAAAGCCGGGCCCGAGGAGGCTCAGTCGACCCTCTTACCTGGTTGGTTCGCTCAGATCAGCGAACTGAGTGTCCGCCATGCGCCGAAAGTAAGTATCGCGCCGACGACGACAATCAATATCGAAGTACCCACCTGTAGCCGCATCGCCCAGGCACCGGCGAGCCAGTCGAGAATTCTTTGCCCGACTTTCGCTGCGACCACGCCGACGATGACCAGTGTCATCGCAAAGCCGATGCTGAACACCACTACGGTGCCCAATCCAAGCATCACTTTCCCCTGAGCGAGCGCATTCAGCAGGATGGCAAGTGCGGCCGGATCGGGTAATAGGCCCCCAGCCACGCCGAGTCCGATCAACACCCACAATCCAGGCCGGTTGGTCGTCGCGAGTTTCAGGTCGTGCGTGTGTTTGAAGCCCCAGCCGTGGCTGTGATAACCCGCTTCTTCGTCGCGATGCTGATGATCGTCGTGGGCGTGCGCGCCATGCGCGTAATCGCCGCCGTGCGCATGGTCGTGATCGTGACCATGCTGGTGCTCGCCATGGCCGTGGCCATGATCGTGCGTATGCGGACGAAATTGCATGGCAGCGTGCCCGTGCGAAAGGCCGGGCGCGGCTGCCGGCGGCAGGCCCTGCAGTTGCATGATCAATTCCCGTTGTGTCCACAGCGTCCACAGGCCGATGAGAATTACAAGCAGACCGGTAATGAGTGCCAGCCAGGCCTCGATTCGCTGCGGTACCATGCCCGGCATGCCGATCGAGGCGAGGATGCCTACGAGCACGATGCCGCTAGTGTGGGACAGCGTCACGAAGATGCCGAGGATCACCGCGTCAACGGGCCGGCCTCGCGCGCCAACGATATAAGCCGCAGCGATGGTCTTGCCGTGACCCGGTGTGGCGGCATGGACGGCGCCAATCCAGAATGCGGATGCGAGGTAAAGCAGTGCGTCGGTCATGGAAGTCGGCGTCAGAGCACGGTTCATTGTTCGGAGGGCCGGGGCGAGAATAGGTGCCGTGCCCGGCCCTGTCAAGGCGCCGGGCGGACGCGGCGCGATTCGGTTTAAACTTGCCATCCCGAATCATCCGGCCCGACCGGAACGCGCGATCCTGGCATCCCCAGCCGGTCGGTCGCGACGACAACCATATCGGAGGAGAAAATAGATGCGACGGATTCTGATCCTCGTGTCGCTGCTTGCGGTATGCGCGGCAGCGGTGGCCGATACGCGCAAAGGCTACGACGCCTATGTCGGAGGCGACTTCAAGACTGCCATCGAGGAATTCCGCGCAGCCGCTCAGAAGGGCGACGCCCTCGCCATGTTCTACCTCGGCGAGAGCTATTACAACGGCCGCGGCGTCGTGCAGGACTTCGCCGAAGGCATAAAGTGGTATACACAGTCAGCAGAGAAAGGACAGGTTGAAGCCCAGGAAACGCTGGGGGGCTTGTATTTCTTCGGCAGGGGAATCGCGCAGGATCATGCGCAGGCCGCGAAGTGGTACGCCATGGCCGCGCAGCAGGGCAAGGCCTATCCGCAATACTTGCTCGGCTATATGTATGACCAGGGCAAGGGTGTGGCACAGGATCAGGCCCAGGCGGCGCAGTGGTATCGCAAGGCGGCCGAGCAAGGCAACGCCGATGCCCAGGAAAGTCTCGCGTCTTTATTGTTCTTCGGCCGCGGTGTTGGGCAGGATTACGCGGAAGCGGCGAAGTGGTACGCGAAAGTCGCCGAGCAGGGGCGCGCGTATCCCCAATATCTGATGGGCTGGATGTACGACCAGGGTCGCGGCGTTCAACAGGATTTCACCAAAGCCGCGCAGTGGTACAGGAAGGCTGCCGACCAGAACGATGCGCGCGCGCAATCGAGTCTCGCCTTTCTCTATTATTCGGGCAAGGGCGTTGCCCAGGATCAGGCGCAGGCGGTGCAATTGTTCCTGAAGGCTGCGGCGCAGAACGAAGCATCAGCTTTTCCGAGCTTGGCATGGGCCTACTATCAGGGCAAGGGCGTTGCGCAGGATTACGCCGAAGCCGCCAAGTGGTTCCGCAAGGCCGCCGATGGCGGCGATGCGCAATCGAAATACATGCTTGGCTACTTGTATGAAGACGGCAAGGGTCTGGCCGCCGATGGCAATGAGGCAGTCAATTGGTACAAGCAAGCCGCAGATGCCGGTGTGGCAGAAGCGATGGAGAGCCTCGGCGCTTTGTATTTCTTCGGCAAGGGCGTGACACAGGATTACGCGGAAGCGGCGAAGTGGTACAAGGTGCCTGCCGAAAAGGGTAGCAGCTATGCCCAGTATCTACTCGGCTACCTCTACGAAGACGGCAAGGGCGTTGCCGCCGATTCCGCGCAGGCCGTGAAGTGGTTCAGCCTCGCCGCTGAAAGAGGCGAACCGCGCGCGCAGAGCCATCTGGGCTGGATGCTATGGGAAGGCAAGGGTGTCGAGCAGGATGCCGTGCGGGCGCACATGTGGAGCAATCTCGCCGCATCACAGCTTTCCGGCGAAGAAGGCGAGCGGGTGGCCAAGGTGCGCGATTTCATCGCATCGAAACTTACACCTGATCAACTCGCGAAGGCGCAGGAAATGGCGCGCAACTGGCAGCCCAGGAAATAGCCACCTCACCCCCGCCCTCTCCCCGAAGCGGAGAGGGTGCTTGATAATGCATTTACAATTGTTACCAGAAGAAAGATCGTAAGCGTATCAAGTGGCACTGAGATAGCGACACAGCTTTCGCAGATAACAGCACATAGTATCCAGCTCCCTCTGCGCCCTGTGGGGGGAGAGGGCCGGGGTGAGGTGGGCAGACGGATTACTTCACGCGATATTTCTTCAGCACCTTTGCGTCGAGCTCAATGCCCAGGCCCGGCCGTTCGGTCAGGGTGATGTCGCCTTTCCTGTCTACCAGAAGTGGTTCCTTGACCAGCTCATTCATGAGCGCGTGAGCCGGATAAACGGTTTCGGCCATGGAACCGTTGCGCACCGCGCCAAGCAGATGCACCGCCGCGGCCACGGCCACCGCGGAGCCGTGGATGTGTGGCGCGATCGGCAGATTCGCCGCCTGCGCCATGTGAGCGATCTTGAGTGTTTCGGTCAGGCCCCCGGCCCACGCAACATCGGGCTGAACGAAATGCACCGCGCGCGCCCTGATGTAATCATTGAAGTCGACGATGCCGTAGCTGCACGTCTCGTAACCGGCCACGGCGATTCCCACTTTCGCCGCCACTTCCGCGCTGCCAGTGACGTCATCTGGCGACACTGGCTCTTCGTACCAATAAATGTCGTGGCATTCCATCGCCCGGCCCATCTTTACCGCGGTCGGCACATCCCACGCGCCATTGGCATCGACCATGAGCTTGATATCGGGCCCGATCGCAGCGCGCACTGCGGCGACGCGCTTAAGGTCTTGTTTCAGCGTGACCTCGCAGATTCCGGCGTTGTCCATCACGCGCAGAGGCGACAACTCGACGCCGGGATTGCGGCCGACTTTCATTTTCACCGCTCGAAAACCGTGCTTGACGTAAGCCTCCACTTCGCGCGACAACTCCTTGATGCCTTTACCTTCCGAATAAAAGCCTCCGGTTGCGTATGCGGGAACGCGTTTGCGATAACCGCCAAGCAACCGCCACAACGGCATGCCGGTCATCTTGCCGCGCAAGTCCCACAACGCGATGTCAATGCCGCTGATTGCCGCGATTACAATTCCGCCACGCGCGTGCTTGTATGCGCGGCGATGCATCATCTCCCACAGGTATTCGATGTTGCGCGGGTCCTGTCCTATCAGGTAGTTGCGCAGTTCATGTTCGATGACTTGTGAGGTCGACGCCATCGGGCCGCCGAAATGCGCCGCTTCACCCAATCCGACAAGGCCCTGATCCGTTTCGACTTCGACGAGCAGCGCAGGCTTCGTTGCCATCGTGTAGTTGGCGTCGTAAACCGCGCGGGGAAGTTTGACTTCGACTGCAATGGTGCGAATGTCGGTGATGCGCATGAACGTAAAATCCTTAATTGGAAATTTTTCTTCAAAAATTTTCTCGCTGCATCGGTGCTGCTGAAAAATTAAGCAGCACTAACGAGCAGACAAGCTGCAATACGCATTCGCATGGAATGGGACGCGCAATCCACAAGGTTATCCACAGAATTTGTGGATATCAATTTGGCGAAATAAATTGCCGACGCTCTTGCGTTGTTGCGACGAATGCTTTCGCTATTTGCAATAGCTGACCGAGCGGTTAGTTTTTGCGGCAAAAGTGGACAGACTGAAAGCCAAGCCAGCTCCAGGTCGTCGCCCGTTGCGGATCTTCGTTCTCGATACGCCAGTTTTGCGGGCCGAAAAAAGGCCCAAGGATCAAGTGTTCACCTGAGCTGCAATTCTTTCCGCCGTCCGGTGCATGCTCCTGCGCCGCCTCGAAAGCTTTCTCGCGGCGTGATTCCCATGCTTTGCGATATGCTTCGGTTGCATCTTCGACGGCGTGCTCGCCTATGCCGTTGCCGACGACGAGTTCCTGAAAAAATTTCGCACTTGGCGGACACGCGAGTGCATCCTCGATTGGCGAAGTGGTTGACTTCCTTTTCTTGCTGCGCTTCCTGGCTTTCCCGTCCGCGCCCGCTTTCTTGATGCCTTTTTTGCCCACGACCATTCTCCGATAGGAGTAACGAAGGAGTGGATGCTAACTTGCAACTCGTGAGGCGAGTGTATACATGGATTTTCTTGCAATCACCAGCGCGCACTTACAATTCGAAACAGCCGATTTCAATCGGAACATATGACACGGAGATTCCTATTACATGCCTCAATTTGCAGCCAACCTGCATTACCTGTTCAGTGAACTGCCTTTTCTCGATCGCTTTGAGGCGGCGGCTGCGGCTGGCTTTAAGGCCGTGGAGTTCCAGGTGCCCTACGACTATCCGGTAGCGGAGTTATCCGCCCGGTTGCGCGTCAACGCGCTGAAAATGGTGTTGTTCGATGCGCCGATG
The DNA here is from genome assembly GCA_039931685.1 of Betaproteobacteria bacterium. Lineage (GTDB taxonomy): Bacteria > Pseudomonadota > Gammaproteobacteria > Burkholderiales > JACQAP01 > JACQAP01. The sequence continues at coordinate 34,502 of JBDTRK010000007.1, forward strand.
GGCGCTTGGGACGACGGCGACCGCGGACTTGCGGCCGTGCCGGGAAGGGAGCGGGAGTTTCGCGACAGCTTGGCCAAAGTGATCGAGTACGGCGGTGCGCTCGGTTGCGATACGGTGCATCTGATGGCCGGCGTGGTCGGACCGGGAGCGGATTATGCGCTGGCCGAGCGCACGTATCTGGCAAACCTGCGGCACGCCGCGTCGGTACTGGATGGTCATGGAATTGTCGGCGTCATTGAGCCCATCAATAAGAAAATGGGCATCGTGCAGAACGGGCCGAGTTACACAACCCAAGGTATGCATGGCTACTTTCTGAATCATACCGACCAGGCGCGACGTATTCTGGACCAGGTCGGCAGCCCTAATCTGCTGTTGCATCTGGATTTCTATCATATGCAAATGCTCGAGGGTAATCTGGCGCAGACCATTCAGGAGAACATTGGCCTGTTGCGCCATGTGCAGATAGCGGGGGTTCCCGGGCGCCACGAACCGACGGTCGGTGAAATCAACTACCCCTACCTGTTTGATTTGCTCGACAGCCTCGGCTATGCCGGATGGGTTGGTTGCGAATACCGGCCCAAGGCCGATACCTGGACTGGGCTGTCATGGGCAGCGAAGTATGGGATCCAGGCCATGCGCGCAACTGCCCAGAAGTAAGCGCTACAAACCCAGCCTTTCCCGGGCAAAAAAAGAGGGGCGCTTGCGCGCCCCTCGTAAACCACGTAATTCAAGAGGAGACGAGAGTTACGTGGGGGAGGACCGTTTTGCCTGCCGCCCCTGAAAGCCAGGGCGGGTTTCGTAACACCCTGATACGACTGATTTAGGGCAGATACGGAAAGGTGCTGTCGTCCTTCGTCGGCAAGTCCAGCAAACGCTTATCGATCCCTTCTAGCGCCTTGGCTTTGGTTACCGCAGGCGCGGGACGATCAAATTCATACAGGCGAAGCAGTGATTCGAAGAGCGATTTCATGTTTATCTCCATTAATTGCATAAGTCACAGCTTGCACTGTAGGCTCATGCTAGATAAACAACTAGATACCAAAATCGAATAGGATTTATGCAAATAAAGTGATAGTTTTGTAACTCTATGGACAGACTTTACCAGATGCGCCTTTACGTCCGGGTCGTAGAGACCGGAAGTTTTTCTGCCGTGGCCCGGGAGCTGGGCACGATACAACCAACAGTAAGCAAGCAACTCACTGGTTTGGAGGAACATTTGGGGGTGCGGTTACTGAACCGCACGACTCGCCAGTTGAGCACGACCGAAGCCGGTCGCAAGTACTACGATCGCTGCCGTCACATCCTGGACGAGATAACCGACCTAGAGGGCAGCCTGACCGAACTGCAGAACAGCCCCACCGGCTTGCTGCGGGTAAACGCCCCAGTGGCTTTCGGACAACTTTATATGCTGCCGCTGGTGTTCCGCTTCCGTCGCCTATATCCCGGACTGTCGATTGACCTTACGCTGAACGACCGTTATGTGGATCTGGTGCAGGAAGGCATCGATGTGGCGATCCGGTTCGGCGAGTTGGCAGATTCCCAGGTTGTCGCGCGAAGTGTCGGCAGGGTCACACGGGTCTGCGTCGCCAGTCCGGCCTACCTGCGCGCGCGCGGAGAGCCGCAGACACCCGACGATCTTAAGTCCCACAACTGCATTACCTACAACTACCTGTTTACCAACGAATGGCCGTTCGGCGGGCCGAAGGGTCAGACGACGCTGCGCGTGGCGGGAGATTTCCGCGCCAACAGCGCGTTGACCATTCGCTCCGCCGCGCTGGAAGGCATCGGCATAGCCAACATGCCCAGCGTGTTCGTGCAGCAAGACCTGGACAACGGCACCCTGGTGAGGGTATTAGCCGCCTATGCGCCCGCTCCGGTAGAAATCCATGCGCTGTATCCGTCGGCGCGCTTCGTCGCGGGAAAGGTTCGCTCCTTCCTGGATTTCGTGCGTGATGAATTCCTTGCCATTCCGGCATTACAGGTTCCGGCAGACAAGCCGCGGCGGATGCCGCGCATTCGCGCGAAAGTGGCGGGTTGATCGGCGGGCGGCTTAGAATACGCGCCGTGTCACGCAACGCAGTCGCGAATTGATTGCGATCTCCGCCTCCGTACCCGTTGACGGAAAACACTTTACTTGTCCGGTCCCGCCGATACACAAGGTGACCCGAAGGAACGCATGGCAAATAAATCCAACGCCTATACAGCAGAAGATATCGAGATCCTTGAGGATTTGTCCCCGATTCTGCACCGCCCGGGGATGTATACCGATCCGGTCAACCCGAATCACGCGCTGGTCGAGATAATCGATAACGCGGCCGACGAAGGTCTGGCCGGCTTCGCAAGAAACGTCGAAGTCGCGCTCTACGAGGATGGTTCGGCGGAAGTCAGCGACGACGGCCGCGGCATTCCGGTCGATATTCATCCCAAGAAGAACGTACCGGCGGTGCAGGTCATATTCACCACGCTGCACTCCGGCGGCAAGTTCCGAAAAACCGACAAGGACGCCGCCTATCGCATTGCCGGCGGCCTGCACGGTGTGGGCGTCTGCGTGCCGAATGCGTTGTCGTCGCGGCTGGAAGTGGAAGTGAAGCGCGACGGCGCGAAAAGTCGCATCGTGTTTGCGGACAACGGCAAACTGAAGGAGCCGCTGAAGAAAATCGGCACGATCGGTCCGCGCGACAGCGGCACGCGCGTGCGCTTCTGGCCGGACGCGAAATATTTCGACTCGCCGAAAATCGTCGTTACCGACATCGCGGCGCTGCTGCGCGCCAAGGCGATGCTCCTGCCCGGCGTGAAATTCTCGCTCGGCGTTGAGAAAAACAAGAAATTCGAAGTCACGACCTGGCATTTTCCCGAAGGCATCAAGGGCTACTTCGCTTCGGCGATGGAAGGCCAGGCGCCGGTCGCCGACACGTTTCTGGGCGAGCGCTACGTCGCCGCCCAATCAGAGTCCGACAACTTCGCCGAAGGCGAAGGCGCGATGTGGGCGATCGCCTGGACGCCCGACGGCGAACTCGTCACCGAGTCCTACGTCAACATGATTCCGACTCGCGTCGGTGGAACGCACGTCGCCGGCCTGCGCGAAGGGGTCTACAACGCCATCAAGAACTTCATCGATCTGCATGCGATGGGGCAGCGCGGTTTGAAAATCGTGCCAGAAGACGTGTGGTCGCGCACCTCTTACGTGCTCTCGGTCAAGATGCTCGATCCGCAATTCAAGGGCCAGGTAAAAAACGAATTGATCTCGCGCGACGCGGTCAAGCTCACCGCGCTGATGGTGCGCGACCCTTTCGAGCTGTGGCTCAACCAGCACGTGGACGAAGGCAAACGTATTGCCGAGCTGGTCATCGGCCAGGCCAATGCGCGCACCCGCGCCGCGCAGAAAGTGGAACGGCGCAAGCAGTCGGGCGTGGCCGTGCTGCCTGGAAAGCTGACCGACTGCGCGTCGGAAGATCCGGAACGCAACGAGCTGTTTATCGTCGAAGGCGATTCCGCGGGCGGTTCCGCAAAACAGGCACGCGACAAGGAATTCCAGGCCGTGCTGCCGCTGAAAGGCAAACCGAAGAACACCTGGCAGGACAGCGCCGACACGCTGTATGCCAACAAGGAAATCGAGGCGATTGCGCTGGCGATCGGCGTGGATCATCACAAGGCAGGCGACAGCCCCGACCTGTCCGGCCTGCGCTACCGCAAAGTCATCATCCTCGCTGACGCGGACGTGGACGGCGCACATATCCAGGTGCTCCTGTTGACGCTGTTTTTCAGGCATTTTCCGAAGCTCATCGACAACGGCAACGTTTTCGTGGCGCAGCCGCCGCTGTTCCGCATCGACGTGAACTCGCAGGGCAAGGGCAAGCCGGCGCGCAAACTCTATGCACTGGACAAACAGGAACTCGACGGCATCGAGGAAAAACTCGAAGACGAAGGCTTTAAGGAAAGTTCCTGGTCCGTCAGTCGCTTCAAGGGCCTCGGCGAAATGAACCCCGAACAGCTGTGGGAAACCACGCTGAATCCGGACACCCGACGCATGCTGCCGGTCGCGCTCGACATCGGTGCCAACATTTCGGTGGACATCTTCAACATGATGATGTCCCGCGAGAACGCGTCGCAGCGCCGGGAATGGATGGAGACGTACGGGAATCTCGTCGAGGCGGACATTTCTTGAAGCGAAATGGCAAGACTGAGGACTGTGTGCTGAGGACTGAGTAAAAGCACGGAAAGCAGAAACAAGATGAATACAGAGAATATTTCAGGGATTCACAATTTGAACGCAATGGCTCGCGATTGTCAGGCGGATTTGAATTTACTCAGTCCTCAGTTCTTATGGGAGAAGCCCGGTATCCAGCGTAGCCGGGCAGTCCTCGGCACTGTCTCTTATGGCTGACCAACCTGACCTGTTCGGCAACGGCGATGCCGCCGCAGCCGAAAAGAAAAAGAAAAGTACTGGCGCTCCGCCGCCGGCCACCGCCGGCGCGAACGGCGGCGGCTTGCCGCCGCATTTCGCGCCGCTCTCCGGTGAGTTCGGCGATTCGCTGCCGCTTGGCAAGTACGCGTCCACGCAATACCTGCAGTACGCAATCGCGACCGTGAAGGATCGCGCGCTGCCGCGCGTGGGCGACGGGCAGAAGCCGGTGCAAGGCCGCATCCTCTATTCGATGTGGACCACGAATACCCGCGCCGGCACCAAGCGCACGAAGTCCGCGGCCGTGGTCGGCGAGGTGCTGGGCAAGCTGCATCCGCACGGTGATCAGTCGGTGTACGACGCGCTAGTGCGCCTCGCGCAGAATTTCACCATGCGCTATCCGCTGATCGATGGCGAAGGCAATTTCGGTTCGCGCGACGGCGACGAGGCGGCGGCTTATCGGTACACGGAAGCGCGCCTGACAAAATTCGCGGAGGTACTGCTGTCGGAAATCGACCAGGGCACGGTGGATTTCATTCCGAACTACGACGGCACGCGGGAAGAACCGACGATCCTGCCGGCACGCCTGCCTGTGGTGCTGTTGAACGGCGCATCCGGAATCGCGGTGGGCATGGCCACCGAAATTCCAAGTCACAACCTGAACGAAGTCGCCGCCGCAGCGATTGCAATGATCCGTGATTCCGAGCTCAACGTCACCGGCCTGATGAAGTACATCAAGGGACCGGATTTTCCGGGCGGCGCACAGATCATTACGCCACGAGCGGAACTCAAGGAGGCATACACGACGGGTCGCGGGTCGGTACGCGTGCGCGCGCGCTGGAACATCGAGAAGCTCGCGCGCGGGCAATGGCAGATGGTGGTGTACGAACTGCCGCCCGGTACCTCGGCGAAGAAGGTTCTGGAAGAAATCGACGCCATTGCCAGTCCGCAGAACAAGCCGGGCAAGAAGTCGCTCACACCGGAGCAGTCGCGCGAGAAGCAACTGATGCTGTCGATGCTCGACAAGGCACGCGATGAATCCGATCGCACGCACCCGGTGCGGCTGGTATTCGAACCGAAGACATCGAAAGTCGACGAGACCGAATTCGTCAACATGCTGCTCGCCAAAACCGGCATGGAAGGCAACGTCTCGATAAATCTGGTGATGGTCGGGTTGGACGGCCGGCCGACCAGCAAGAACCTGCGCGATATCATTTCGGAGTGGGTCCAATTCCGCTTCACCACGGTGACGCGGCGCACGCGGCACAGGCTGGCGCAGGTGCTGGACCGCATCCACGTGCTCGAAGGCCGCATGATCGTGCTGCTGAATGTGGACAAGGTCATCAAAATCATCCGCAATGCCGACGATCCGAAGGCCGATCTGATCAATGCCTTCAAGCTTTCCGAGCGCCAGGCGGACGACATCCTCGACATCCGCCTGCGGCAACTGGCCAGGCTCGAGCACATCAAGATCGAGCAGGAGTTGAAAGACCTGCAGAAGGAACAGAAGGGCCTCGATAAAATCCTCAAGGATCCGAAGGCGCTGGCCGAACTGGTGATCGCTGAGATCGAGGAAGACGTCAAGACCTTCGGTGACAAGCGTCGCACGCGCATCGAGGAATCGGAGAAGGCCGTGCTCGAGACGCCGGTCATCGACGAGCCGGTCACGGTGATTTTCTCGAAAAAGGGTTGGGTACGCGCGCGCCAGGGCTGGGAAGTCGATCCCGCCGCGCTGTCCTTCAAGGAAGGCGACAGCCTGATGTCGCTGATCAAATGCCGCACCATCGACCCGGTGGTCTTCCTGGATTCGAAGGGCAGGGCGTACACCGTCGAAGCGGCGCAATTGCCGCCCGCGCGCGGCGACGGCGTGCCGGCTTCCTCACTGGTGGAAATCCAGGACGGCGCACACATCATGTATGCGCTGAGCGGGAAAGCGGAGCAGAAACTCCTCGTGGCCACGACCGGCGGCTATGGTTTCCTGTCGAAGATTGGCGACATGCTGTCCAACCGCAAGGCCGGCCGCGAATTCATGAGCGTCGACGAGGGCCATGTGCCGCTCGAACCTTTCCAATACAAAGAAGCGAAAGCCAACTACGTGGCCGCGCTGTCCGAAGGAGGACGGCTGCTCCTGTTCGTAATCGACGAGCTCAAGTACCAGCCGCGCGGCCGTGGCGTCAACATCATGGGCCTCGACGAGGAGGACAAGCTGTTCGCGGCCGTCGTGCACAACCAGCCCGACCTGATCGTCAAAGGCAAGCTGCGCGGCGACAGGGAGAAGGAAACCCGGATCAAGGGCGAAAAGCTCGCGCACTATTTCCTGAAGCGGGCGCGCATGGGACGGGTCGTATCCGGCGTTATCATCTCCACCGGGCTTGTCGTACCGGACGCGTAAGTCAGGTGCCCGGCAGGCACCGCAATCGGGACAGCGATAGTCATCCGGCAGATGCCGCGCAGCCGACCACGCGGGGTCCAGGCTGCGCGGGTCGAACAGGAAGTAGCAGGCCGTACAGATCAGTCGGTCCCGGTGCGTTGTTTCCGGCGTCGGCGCTTGTTCAGTCCGAACGTGATGGCTGATGGCCAGGTCGATCACCAGCGCATCGCCCGTGCGCAGCAGGCCGGAGCGGGTGATCTTCAGGTAAACGCCAGGGTCCTTATGCCCGAATTCCGTGCGCAGCTTGCCAGGCAGGTCGCGGTCGCGCTCGCCGGTTTGCGAATTGACGTTTGTCGCCGCGCATCGCCCGTTGCGTTGCGTGACGTCGGCAAAAGCGTCCCCCAGTCCGATTTCGCGCCCCACCCAGTCCAGTTCCGCAAACGGCTCGGCACCGTCGAAGTAAATATTGGCGCGAAATCGCAGCGGATCGAGCGCTTGCCCCCAGCGCCGCTCCAGCTCGCGCACGCTTGCAAGGTTGATCAGGGAGACGTATTTCTCCGCCTTGTCCGTGAACTGGTGGCCGTCCGCCCGCAGCAGCCGCGGTGCGGCACGCAGCCGCCCCGGCATAAACTCGAGGAAAAAGCGGCCGAGCGCCGCCCGGCCGGCGGGTGTGCCCAATGCAAATGCGTGTTCATGCCCATCCGTAGTGCCGACGTTGAGTTCATCGGACGCTTCCTCATAGCGGGTGAGCAGGCCGGCGACCTGCTCGTGCAGCATCAACATCACGAAAATCGCCTTGGGCAGCCACGCCGGTGCCTTGGAGTTGAAAGCCGCGTCCGTGCGCAGCAGGGCATACTTGCGGTCGAGGGGAAATCCGCTGCCGGTCGCAAGGTTCACGCGGGCGAGCGGTTCCGGACTCAAACCCTTGATCGGGTAGCGATAGAGGCTTGTGACTTTCATGTCTGCCCTTTTCTCAGCCTGTCGTAGCGGGACTTCCCGTCCTGCGCCATGCAGGTATCGTGCCGGTGCCCTGGGCGCTGCCGGCTCGAACGATCCGCTTGCCTGACAAATTGCAGATGGGGCATGCTTCGCTTTTGCTTCGCACCGCCATTCGACTGGAGACGCCATGAAAGCCGACAACATCCTCGCCACCATCGGAAACACCCCGCACATCCGCATCAACCGCCTGTTCGGCGCCGGGCAGAACGTCTGGATCAAATCCGAACGCGCCAATCCCGGCGGCTCGATCAAGGACCGCATCGCGCTGTCGATGGTGGAAGACGCCGAAAAAAGCGGCAAGCTCAAGCCCGGCGGTACCATCGTCGAACCCACCTCGGGCAATACCGGCATCGGTCTGGCACTCGTCGCGGCGGTAAAGGGTTACCAGGTCATCCTCGTCATGCCCGACAGCATGTCGGTCGAACGACGCCGCCTGATGCTCGCCTACGGCGCAAAATTCGAACTGACGCCGAAAGAGAAAGGCATCAGCGCCTCGATCGCCCGCGCGCAGGAAATCGTCGCGCAGACGCCCGGTGCGTGGATGCCGCAGCAGTTCGAGAATCCCTCCAATGTGGAAGTGCATGCGCGCACCACCGCGAGGGAAATCCTAACGGACTTTCCAGACGGATTCGATGCACTCATCACCGGAGTGGGCACGGGCGGACACCTCACCGGCTGCGCGCAGGTGCTGAAGAAAGCCTGGCCGAAGCTCAAGGTCTTCGCGGTCGAGGCCATGTCCTCGCAGGTGATCGCCGGCGGCAAGCATTCGCCGCATCCGCTGCAGGGCATAGGCACCGGTTTCATCCCGAAGATACTGGACACAAAAATCCTGGATGGCACGATTGCCGTCGAGCCGGAAGCGGCGAAGGAAATGGCGCGACGCGCGGCGCGCGAGGAGGGCATGCTGATCGGCTTGTCCAGCGGTGCAACGCTGGCGGCCATCGCTCAGAAGCTTCCGGAGTTGGGGAGGGGCGCGAAGGTTATCGGCTTCAACTACGATACCGGCGAACGCTATCTCTCCGTCGAAGGTTTCCTGCCGGCGCAGTAGACATTAAATCTCACCACGACAGCTTCAGCCGTAAGTGTGCCCTTAAGGCACGAAGTGACACGAAGAAAACAAGAAGGATACTTGTTCGGAGCAAGGCGTAGCGTGTGGGCGTCGCGACTACACACAACTGCACACTACAAGTACCTCAATCCCGGATGGCATTTTCTTGCCCTTCTTCGTGTCACTTCGTGACCTTCGTGTCTTCGTGATGAGAACTAGATTGAAGTAGAAACTGCTTTGTCGCGAAGCCCCGCCGGCATCAACCAGCGATCCAGCAACTCGAATCCACCGTGCACGATTAACGCCAGCGCCGCCGCCGGCACCGCGCCGGCGAGCAGCGCGGCATTGTCGTTGAGCGCGAGGCCCTGCGCGATGCGCTCGCCGAAGCCGCCGGCACCGATGAAGGCCGCGATGGTCGCCGTGCCGACATTGATCACAGCGGAAGTCTTCACGCCGGCAAGGATGGCGCGCGAGGCAAGCGGCAATTCGATCACGCGCAACCGGTAGCCGCGCGGTAGCCCCAGCGCGATCGCCGATTCGCGCAGTCCCGGGGCAATGTCCGCAAGTCCCGAATAGGTGTTGCGCACGATCGGCAGCAGCGCGTACAGGAACAGTGCGGCAAGTGCCGGGATCGTGCCGATCTTTCCAAACAGCGGGATCAGGAAGGCGAACAACGCCAGCGAAGGCACCGTCTGGATGACCCCGATCACGGACAATACCCATTGCCTTGCCGCCGGCACGCGATAGGCCAGGATGCCGAGCGGAATGCCGATCACGATGGCGACGAACAGCGACACCGACACGAGCATCACATGTTCGAAGGCGAGCCGCCCGAAATCCGGCGCGAACAGGCGCGCAAGAAAACCGCCGCCGCGCGCCGGCTCCTGCCGCCCGCCGAGAAACCCCTTCGCCACATCGGTGAAACTCCTGCCGTCGAGCTCCGCCTCGGCGTTGAGCGCGACCATGCGCCGCGCGTCCAGGGCGCCGCTCAGCGACGACAGCGCCGCCCAAGTGCGTGGCAGCCGTTGCGGCAGGTCTGCACGGTAGAGCAGCACCGCGTCGTAGACCGGGAAGAACTTGCGGTCGTCGTCGAGCACGCGCAGCTTGTAGCGGCCGATTTTCGCGTCCGTGGTGTAGGCGTCGATGACGTCGACCTGCGATGCGGCGATGGCCTCGTAGGCGAGGCCGTGGTCCAGGCCGCGCGGCGTGGCGTGCGGCAACGCGTACGCCTGCTTCAGGCCCGGCCAGCCGTCGGCGCGGCCGATGAATTCCTGCGACAGGCCGAACACGATGTCAGGATGTGCGGCGAGATCTGATATCGAGCGCACGCCGAGCGCCTGCGCGCGGTCCTCGCGCATCGTCAGCGCGTAAGTGTTGTTGAATCCCAGGGGTACGCCGGCGGCCAGGCCCAGCGGCCGCAGCGCACGGTTCAGTCCGTCGAGGTCGAGCGGCCGCGTGCTTTTGAGGATTTCGCGTTCGATGGTGCCGGTGTATTCCGGATAGACGTCGATCGCCCCGTTTGTCAGTGCGGCGTAAACGATGCCGGTGTTGCCCAGCCCCGGCCGGTGCACCGCCTGTGTTTCCCCCGCACGCTGCGCGGTCAGCGTGATGATCTCGCCGAGGATGTAGGACTCCGTGAAGCGCTTCGAGCCCACGGTAAGCGTATCCGCGGCAAACCCGCTGGTGCAGACGGCGAACGCGGCGGCGGCGAGCAGCGCCCTCAAGCGGCGCTCCCGAGCGGCGGGCGCTGCGCGGAAATGAATTCGGTGACGTAGGAATCTGCCGGCCGCTTCGACAAGTCGTCGATCGTGCCGCGCTGGAGGATTTTCCCATCGCGCATCAGGATCAAACCGCCTGCGAAATGCGTCGCCTCGCCCATGTCGTGGGTGACCATTATCACGGTCTTGCGCAGGCGCGTAAAGATGGCCTTCAGGTCCTGTTGCAAGGCGTGGCGCGTGACCGGGTCGAGCGCGCCAAGCGGCTCGTCGAGCAGCAGGAGTTCCGGGTCGAGCATGAGCGCGCGCATCAGCGCCACGCGTTGGCGCTGGCCGCCGGAGAGTTCGCGGGGATAGCGCGCCAGCAGCGCGGACGGCAATGCGGCGAGTTCGCAGAGTTCGTCCAGCCTTTTTTTGATTTCGGATTGCGCGCGCCCGAGGTGGCGCGCGGCGAGCGCGACGTTGGCACCGGCGCTCAGGTGCGGAAACAAGCCGCCCTCCTGGATTACGTAGCCTATGCGAAGTCGCAAGGCCTGCGCATTCTGCGGTTGCAACGTCTGCTCGCCGATCATCACACGTCCGCTGTCGGGCTCGACCAGCCCGGCGATCAGCCGGAGCACGGTCGATTTGCCGCAGCCGCTGGGGCCGATGAGGACGGAGGTAGTGCCGACGGCGAAGTCGAGCGAAAGCGGCGCAAGGGCGAAACGCGGGCTCAGCGTCTTGGCGACATTCTCGAGGCGGACCATGGGTGCGGGGGAGTGTATGCCGCTGTCAGTACCCGGACAAGCCGGAATATCTCAAATTTACTGCCCAGCGCGAACCGCGGTAGTAGGTTTCGGGGGTGAGGCGGTAGAGGCATGAACACTGCATAATGCGCATTCACCAGCGCCCGCGTGTTTACCGCGGCGCTTCACAAGGGGGGTAACGGAATGCAACCCGCAGTCGTCTGGCTTGTGGCCGGACTCGTGCTCGTCGTGGTCGAACTGGCGACCGGCACCTTCTACCTTCTGATCCTCGGCATCGCCGCCGGGATCGGCTCGTTGATCGCCTTCCTCGGCCAGCCGTTCTGGATGCAGGCCCTGATGGCTGCGGTCGCGGCCATCGTAGGCGGCTTCCTCGTGCACCGCTATCACCGCCAGGCGAACGCCAGTTCGCCCAAGGACAGCGCCAACGACATCGGCGGGACGGCGACCATTGAAAGCTGGGTCAGCGAAGCGCAGCGGCTTGCGCGCGTGCATTATCGGGGAACGACCTGGGATGCCGAAGTCCTCGGCAACGACACGATCACGCCCGGTGCGGTGTTGTACGTGGTGGCAATGGAGGGCAGCCGCGTCAAGGTGTCTTCGACCCGCCCGCCCGAGCGCCATTACAAAACAAAATAATAGGAGGACTGCCATGATTCCAAAACTCATTGTCGCGATCGTGATATCGGCCATGATCTTCACGTATCCGCCGACGCAGGGCTATGCCGTGCCGTTCTTCGTCATTGCGGTAGCGGTCGTGTTCATCATCGAGGGCGTCAAGGTTGTGCCGCAGCAGAACGCGTGGGTGGTGGAGCGTCTGGGCAAGTTCAACGCCACGCTCGAGCCGGGCCTGAATTTCATCGTGCCCTTCATCGATCGCGTCGCCTATCGGCACTCGCTGAAGGAGGTGCCGCTCGACGTGCCCGAGCAGGTCTGCATCACCAAGGACAACACCCAGCTCTCCGTCGACGGCATCATCTATTACCAGGTCACGGATCCGCGCCTGGCCAGCTACGGTACGTCGAACTACGTGTTCGCCATCACCCAGCTCGCGCAGACCACCTTGCGCAGCGAAGTCGGCAAGATGGAGCTCGACAAAACCTTCGAGAGTCGCGACGAAATGAACAAGCAGGTCGTATCCGTGCTCGACGAAGCCGGCCGCACCTGGGGCGTGAAGGTCCTGCGCTACGAGATTAAGAACCTGACACCGCCGGAGGCGATCCTGCGCTCCATGCAGGCGCAGATCACCGCCGAGCGGGAAAAGCGCGCGCTGATCGCCAAGTCGGAGGGCCAGCGCCAGGAAGAGATCAACCTCGCCGATGGCGAGAAGCAGGCCAAGATCCTGTCCTCGGAAGGCGACAAGACCGCGCAGATCAACAAGGCCCAGGGCGAAGCCGGTGCCATCAAGATGATCGCCGAAGCGCAGGCTGAAGCCGTTCGCGTCGTTGGTGCTGCGATCGGCACGGCGGAAGGCCTGAGTGCGGCCAACCTGAAAGTCGCGGAACTTTATGTCGCGGCCTTCAAGGAACTCGCCAAGACCAACAACACGCTGATCATTCCGTCAAACCTGAGCGATGCGGCGACCTTTGTCGCCAGTGCGATGACGGTTCTCGATAGGGCCAAGTTGGGGGTCGAGTCGCAAAAGAAGGCGTGACGAGGAGAGGAAGGACTCAGGACGTAGGCCCGACTAAACGGGTGCTCCGACGTGCGGTGCACGTAGGGTATCGCTGGATACCGGGCTTTCGCCCATAACTCAGGACTCAGATAGCCGAGTCAAGGGCGCATTCGGGTTGTTCCCTTCACTGAGTCCTGAGTCCTCGGCGCTGAGTCCATAACCTTAAAGGCACTACAAAGTCGCAACGAACGAACAGGAAGCGGACGCAAATGATCGGAAACGACAAGACGCGGCTTGCACCGCGAAAAGGGGTGATGCACGACCGGAGCGCTTTCTGTATCGTCGGATTCGCACTTTTGACTGCGTGTGCGCAACAGCCGACACGCAGCTTCGGACCGGGGGTCTCGGTGGCGGTGCTACCCAGCCAGTTCGACGGCCACGTCGGCGCCGTCGTGGTGCATCCGCTCGACGGCGGCAAACCGGTTTTGGTGGACAAGCCCTACGTCGAAGCCAACCTGCGCGATACCAAAACGGTACGGACCTCTCCCGTCGACAAGAAAATCGTCGACCGGACGTTTGGAAAAACGCTGGCGGCGTTGCCGGCGCAGCCCACTTCCTTCCTGGTCTATTTCGTGGAAGGAACGGACGAACTCAATCCCGACGCCAGGCACGCAATCGATGGTGTCGTCGCCGAGATCGCAAAGCGCCCTTCGCCCGAGATCGCCGTCGTCGGCCATACCGATTTCACCGGCACCGACCAGTACAACGACTTGCTCTCGTTGCAGCGCGCTGGCCGCGTGAAAGACCTGCTGGTCCGGCGTGGCATCCCGGCGAAGATGATCCAGGTCGCGGGCCGCGGCAAGCGCGAGCCGCTGGTCAGGACTTCCAGGGATGTGGTCGAGCCGAAGAATCGCAGGGTGGAGATAATTGTTAGATAGGAAAAGTTGTGACGGGAGAAAAGCAGGACTGAGGACTCGGTGCTGAGGACTGAGTAAAGACCAAACGCTGGTTCGCTCTTTCCCCCTTTTGGCGCGCCGAGCGGCTCGACTCGACAAGGAGTTGTCGGCGATGACTGTTGACCAAATGGGCCATCCCTTCCACTTTTCACTGTTTGCCAAAACGACGTTCATCCACCCTTGCGGCTACGCGTCGCCCGCTAGTGCCCTGCGGAAGCTCGAACTTTGCATCAGGTTCCGGACGGCTTCGACGAGCGAATCGCTCAGTGTCTGCTCATAATTCTCCGCGCTGAAGGAGCGGCCGAAGCGGACCGAAGCGCCGTTGGTGATCCCGGTCCAGAGGGCGTTGCCGCCGCCGTCGATGAGCGTGACCTTGAGCCGTACGTCGCCGCTGTAGATTTCAGTCTCCTCTACGAAGAAATGCACGACCTCGGTTTTCAGCAGGAGCGTGCCGTTGCTGTTTACTTCCGTGACTCCAGTGCCGTCGATGAGTTCGGCCACGTGCTTACTGACGAACGCCGCCACGTTGTCGGGCGTGGTGACCATCCGGGGTTGCAGCTTTTCGGTATTGCGTCCGATGACCTGAAGCTCGCTGCGGCTGTCGGTCACCTCTATGCGCAAAGCGGGGGGCGCTTTTCCGGTCAACTCCCTGGTGCCCGCTGTCGCCATGCTTGTGGTCGGCTTCCATACCAAGGGTATGGTCGCGGTATCGGCATCGCCGTGCGTTTCCATGTGATGGGCACAGCCGGCAACCAGCGAAGCGGTTAGTACCGAAATGACGATTTTGTTCATGTTGACCTCCGATTTGAGCTTGTTTGGACCGCCGCGATCCGGCAAAGGTCCGGATGCATTGGTAAAGGCCGTGCGGCGTTCGGCTGCGTTTCCCTTGCTTTGATGCACGGAACGATCCAGGTGCGACTCAGGCCATGCTTGGCATATTGCATAAAGAACAAAAGAAAACGGGCGCCGAATGACGCCCGTCCTGTTCATGCGAATCGTTCAGCCCCGATCAATTTCTATAAGGCGTGAACCTCGCCCGGCGATATCGCTCAGCCCTTCCGTGATTGGAACAGCCGGCTGATCAGATAGCCGGCGGCGAGGGCAATGCCGACCGATGTGATGGGATTGGCACGTACGTAGTTCCGAGTCCCTTCCATCGTCCGCGCCTGCGCATATTTCAGCTTCTCGCGCTTTTCATTGAACATCGCCGCGGTTCGGGTGACTGCGCTTGCGGCCTTGTCGACGCCGTGGTGTGCGCCGGATGAGATCCGGTCCAATGCCGGGTGCGCGGCTTCAGACACCTTGTTGATGACATTGTGTGCTCCGGTGCTGGCTCGCTCGACCCCGCTTGCCATTCTGCTACCGCCTACTTTCAATTCCGGCGTGATTATTCTGGTTGAGTCCATGGTGCCTCCAATGAGTGCAATCCGGTGGTTCCCCGCTTGCGCGGATCAAGCCACCGGCATTCCAATTAGTGTCCGTCATCAGTCGTAACGAATGTCATTCTGGACCGCGACCACGCCGGCGACGCCGTGCGCAATCTCCACGGCCTTGTTCGCTTCCGTCCAGTTCGCGGCTTTGCCCGACAACGTGACCACACCCTTGACGGTCTTGACGCTGATGTTGCGGGCGCTGACTTCGTTGTCGGCGATCATGTCCGACTTGACCTTGGTCGTGATCCACGAATCATCGACATACGCGCCTGACTTTGCGCCAGTATTGGCGCAACCCGCCAAGCCGAGCATAAAGATGCCCATGACCACATATAGCCAACTTCGCTTGAAAACATTTTTCATCGTGCGCTCCTGCCGGTTGTAAAGAATATTTTTAGTAAGGACCAAATACTGCGACGATGAAGGTATGCCTTAATGCGCACGCAATCTGTTGGCTGGCGCACATAGACGAGTCTCGTCTATTTTTTACCGCTAAGTACGTTACCGAACAGAATTAGAGTCTTGCAAGGCGGAGGATCAGCGCGCACGACGAAGCCGGGCATCTGCCCCGCCTACGAGGGACTCCAAATGAAAAAGCTCGTTGCGACACTATTTCTGACCGCCCTGGCGTTCGGCTCGATGCATGGCTGCGTACTCGACGACGGTCACGGGCGCGGTGGCCATATGGACCACCCGGGGGAAGACTCGCACGATCGGGACGACCACCGCGACAACCACCGCGACAACCACCGTGACCACGATCATCATGATGACGATGACCATTGATTCCGATGAGGCACGCGCACCGCCGGGAAGGCCGGCGGGCTCAAATTAGCCTCGCATAATTGCATAAAGGCAGCCCGGGATAACGTTTGCGGCTCCGCAAAGGTCAATCACGCCGCGGAGCTGATTACTGGTAAATCACACCCTCGCTTTCATGTGCCGTCGACTTGATGGTTCTTGAAATCCTCACCATGTAGCCCGCCTGCGGATCGACGCTGACGTCGCATCCGACTTTCCGCGCCAGCGCGCGCATCGGGTAATTGTCCGCGAGCACGTCGGCGTGAAAATGGCCGATCGCATGGGCACTCGCAACATTTGTCACCGTGTGCAGCAATTGCGTGCCCAGGCCTTGTCGATGCCAGGTGTCGGTCACTACCAACGCCACTTCGCAGCCGCCGCCGCTATCGTCGGCAACGTACTGGACCATGCCGACGATGCCGTCGGCGAGCGAGTGCGCCACCAGCACGGCTTCCCGCGCCGCCAGCGGGTTGACGAAGCGATCGAGCATATCCTGCGGCAGTTCGCGGATGCCCACCATGAAGCGGGTATACCGGCTGGCGGACGAAAGACCGCGGATGAAGTGCTGCAAAGCGCTTCGGTCTGCGGGACGGATCGGGCGGATCAGTGTTGCCGCCGCCGCGCGTGCTGGCACGAACGCTGTAGCAAGGCTCAGCCGCATGTGGCGACTCGTGCATCGAGACGAGGGCCGCGTGGCTGTTGCCGTTGCACGGCGAAGTCCGGCACGTCTATCGCGTAGAGCGCCAGCGACGCCGTTTCGAGTGCGCCGATCACGGTACGGCCGGGTCTGCGGATAGTCAGAACTTCGCCCGCGTGCACCACGGCGTCCTTGACTTCGCCCTCCTGGGTGATCCACAGGCTGCCGGTGCGGCAGAGGACGCGGGTGTCGGCGCCATCGCGGACGGAAACCAGGCTGCCGGCGGCGAGGGTGATCGTGGAAGAACTGATGTCGATGTTCATGTTGCCTCCTTTGCTTGCGGCTATTCCGACCGGATCGGTTGACCTACCAGACATTCCGGTAAATCATTACGCAGGCCATTTTCCGCAATGCACACAAGTCGGCAAACGACATTTTGGAATGTTTCGCATGAGCTACAAGCATGGCTAAAAGAGCCGCTGCGGTGCCGGCGCTTGACTTCTTCAGGGGGTTCGAGGCGGCGGCGCGCCACTTGAGCTTTACCCGGGCGGCGGAGGAGTTGTTCGTCACCCAGTCGGCGATCAGCCGGCAGATCCACTCGCTTGAAGAGCGGCTGGGCGTGAAGCTGTTCACGCGCGGCAATCGCGGCCTGGCGCTGACCGAAGCCGGGCAGCAGATGTATCGCGCCGCTGATAGCGCGTTGCGTACTTTGCGCGAGGCCGCCGAGCGTATTGCGCCCGGCAACATGCACAAGATGGTCACGGTGACGTCGTCGATGGCGTTCTGTTCACTGTGGCTGATCCCGCGCCTGTCAGGGTTTCGCAAGACGCACGCGGACGTGGATGTACGCATCGCGGCAAATAACGAGGTGCTCGACCTCGACCGCGAGCAGATCGATGTGGCGATCCGCTATTGCCCGGTGGCGGCGGCACCGCCGGGCGCGGTGCGCATGTTCGGCGAAGAAATCGTGGCCGTGTGCAGCCCGAAGCTGATCAGGGACCGCGCGCTGCCGCTGAAAGTGCCGGCCGACCTGCGCCATCACACGCTGCTGCACTTCGACCATGCGCAGGGCTCCATTCCCTGGATCATGTGGGATGTGTGGCTCGAATCCGCCGGCATGCCGGAACTGCGCCCGGCGGGTTCATTGCATTTCAGCCACTACGATCAGGTCATCGCAGCGGCGCTGCAAGGCCAGGGCGTGGCTCTGGGCCGGCGCCCGCTGGTGGCGAACCTGCTGGCCGAAGGCTCGCTGGTGGCGCCGTTTCATTCCGATTCGGTGACCGACCGCGCCTATTTCATCGTGCGCGCTGCGGCCACTCGCACGCGCCGCGATGTCGATGACTTCGTTGCCTGGCTGGTCGCCGAAAGCGCGGAGCTGGTGCGCAGCACGCAGAGGAACAGGAAGGGCGCAAAGCAGTCCAAGCCGGCGTAACGCGCTGCATCCGTCGCCGGCTGCGCCACGTATATGGTGAGCAATGGCCAGCCCCGATCGACGCATCAAGACCACGGCCGGGGAATCGCGGCCTGCAACCCACTGGAATCCGGAGACCACATGAACCGCCGTCAATTCGTTACTTCGCTGTCCGGCCTGATGGCCGTCGCCGCACTGCCTGCCACCGGCAAGGAGCAGCCCGGCATTACGCCGCTTGCCAAGTCGAAATCGGAATGGAAGAAGCTGCTGCCGCCCGACCGCTACGCTGTGCTGTTCGAAGAGGACACCGAGCGCCCGTTCACCAGTCCGCTGAACCATGAAAAGCGCACCGGCGTGTATGTGTGCGCGGCCTGCTTCCTGCCGCTGTTCGATACCGCACTGAAATACGACAGCGGCACCGGCTGGCCGAGTTTCCGCGATGCGCTGCCCGGCGCGGTCGGCACGAGAAAGGATTTCAAGCTGATCTGGCCGCGCACCGAATACCACTGCGCGCGTTGCGGCGGCCATCAAGGACACGTTTTTGATGACGGCCCCGCACCCACCGGCCTGCGCTATTGCAACAACGGCCTGGCCCTGCAATTCGTACCCGCAACCGAAGCCTTGCCCGGATTGAGAACATGAAAAACATGATGCGAATCGCCACTTTCTTTCTGACGCTCGCGCTGTGCGCCGACGTGGTGGCCGAGCAGGCCAAACCGGCGGTAACCGGCCAGGCCAGCGCCACAGCGGTTTTTGCTGGCGGCTGCTTCTGGTGCGTGGAAGCCGATTTTGACAAGCTTCCCGGCGTACTGGACACCGAGTCTGGCTACGCCGGCGGGGAGTTGAAGAATCCGACCTATGAGCAGGTCAGCCGGGGCGGCTCCGGCCATGCGGAAGCGGTGCGCGTGACCTACGACCCGAAAAAAGTCAGTTACGAGCAACTGCTGGATTTTTTCTGGCATCACGTCGATCCCACGGTCAGGGACCGGCAGTTCTGCGACATTGGCAACCAGTACCGCACCGCGATTTTCTACCAGGACGATGCGCAGCGCAGCGCCGCTGCGGCAAGCAAGGCCGCTCTCGAGAAAAGCGGCCGCCTGCCGCACGTCTACACCGAAGTCGCGCCGGCTGGCATGTTTTATCCAGCCGAGGAATATCATCAGGATTATTACAAGAAGAACCCGATCCGCTATAAGTATTACCGCGTCAGTTGCGGCCGCGATGCACGTGTCAGCGAGGTGTGGGGAAAGTAACGCGTACATACCCGGGCGATGGCCCGCCGTGAAGTTCTCGTGCGGGACATTGCCGGTGCCGGCAGGTCCGGCCGGTTGATGTTTTGCCCAATGCTTGGCGCGAGTCCGGTAAGCTAGTGCCGTCAATGTGGGTTCCAGCCGGCACCCGCGCAACGGGAATGAACGGCATCATGGCGACAGGAACAAGCAGAATAGCGCGGCTTGCCTGCGGTTTGCGGCACGCGATCGGCAGTCTTTCACTTCTTGCCTGCGCAACGGTGGCGCACGCCGATGTGTTCGGCGAAGGCGATCGCGTCATGCTGGAGCTCGGGCCTTACGTCTACCACCGCATCGACAATACCGGCCACAATCAATGGCCGCGTCTGGTCGGCATGGAATACGAATCGGTTTCGCACTGGCTCGGTGGGGCGGTTTCGTTCAGGAACTCCTATTACCAGAATGCCGCCTACGTTTATGCGGGCCGGCGCTGGTTCATCGACGCCGTCGATGAAAATCTCTACCTCAAGGTTACCGCGGGATTCGTATATGGATACAAGAAGCCGTACGAGGACAAATTGCCGGTGAACCATAACGGCTACGGCTTTGGTATCGTGCCAGCGCTCGGCTATCAATTTGGGCGGGCCAATGCGCAGATCGTCTTTCTGGGCGCCACCGCGCTGGCCTTCACGGTTGGCTACGACCTCTGGAATTGACGGGTCCCGCCTTGTGCAACGCGTCACGGGCCCCAACATGAAGCACTCACGACACGCTTGAACCCTGATGAAGAAACCGCCCAGCATGGCAACGAAATTCCAGAGCAGCGTCGCCAAAACCGAAGCCGTCGGCGGCACGTCCGAAGTAAAAATCATGTTCACCGATGCGAGTGGCTTTTCATTTCAGGCCGTGGCCGGCGATCCGCAGCCGACCGTAATTAGCGGCGCCGAGGAATCCCTTGCCAGGGAATTCGCCTCGGGCATCAACAAGTACACTTTCCTCGCCGCCGGCGTACAGATGGCTTTCAGTGACGGCAGTTCCTGCAATATGAATTTCGGCAAGCTGATCGGCGCCTAGTCGGCCTAGCCTGCCCGTAGGTCACGCGCCCGGCCCGAGCCGTACTTTGCTGCCCGTCGCATCCGCGAAGCCCGAGGATTCCGCCCGGTTGGACGAAACTTATTGCCTGCGTGTTGTCGACGGCCGCCTGCCCGAACTCATTCCCGACGCGTCCCTGGTGCCTACCGCGCAAGCATTTCCCATCACCGAGGCGCTGCCGGTCGGCACCCGCCTCAGCGTGCCGACCCGGCACAAGCTCGGCCGCATATGCGGCATGTTCTGCTGCGCCAGCTTCACGCCCGATGCATCGCTCACAGCAAGATCGTCGCCGAAGGCGTCGAGACCGCGACGGAACTGGCGATATTGCGCGAACTCGGCATCAACAAGGGGAGGGCTACTTCCTCGGAAAGCCGATACCGCCGGCGGCGGCTGTCGCCACTCTATCGAGCGCCTGGAAGGCGACCCGCGAGACTGACCGGCCTCGTTGCGCTAGCGGCTCGCG
The DNA here is from genome assembly GCA_039931685.1 of Betaproteobacteria bacterium. Taxonomy (GTDB): domain Bacteria; phylum Pseudomonadota; class Gammaproteobacteria; order Burkholderiales; family JACQAP01; genus JACQAP01. Next base: position 55,417 of record JBDTRK010000007.1, read on the forward strand.
ACGTCGAGTCGTTGGAGCGCCGCCGCATCGAGCTTCAAGCGCGTTGCGGCGAACAGATCTTCGAGCTGGCCCAATGAAGTTGCGCTCGCGATCGGCGCCACGATGCCGGGTTGCGCCAGCAGCCAGGCGAGTGCGACACGTGCCGGTGTCGACGACATTTCCTTTGCGACGCTGTCGAGCGCGCCGAGAACCTTGAATCCGCGATCGTTGAGATACTTCTTCACCATCTGTCCGCGCGGGCCTTTTGCGAGGTCCGCCCCTGAGCGATATTTTCCGGTCAGGAAGCCGCTCGCCAGCGAAAAGTAGCTGATGACGCCGACGCCGTGGGCGACGCAGACAGCCTGCATTTTTTTCTCGAAATCTTCGCGATCGATCAGGTTGTAGTTCGGCTGCATCGATTCGTAGCGCGGAAGGTTGTTCTTTTTGGACACGGCCAGCGCTTCTTCGAAGCGTTCCGCGCTGTAATTCGACGCCCCGATTGCGCGCACCTTGCCGGCCTTGATCAGCCTGTCATAGGCGCCGAGCGTATCCGTTAGCGGCGTCGCCGCGTCATCGGTATGCGACTGATAAAGATCGATGCAGTCGGTCTGCAGGCGCCTGAGAGAATCCTCGACGGCACTCATGATGTAGGCAGGCGAGAGGCCTTTCCTGTCCGGCGCCATCTCCATACCGAGCTTGGTGGCGATGACGACCTTGTCGCGCTTGCCGCTTTTCTTCAGCCAATTGCCGATGATGGTTTCCGATTCGCCACCTTTGTTGCCCGGCACCCACTTCGAGTACATGTCGGCCGTGTCGATGAAGTTGAAGCCTTCGTCGACGAAGCGGTCGAGCAGCTCAAACGAGTGTGCTTCGTCGACTGTCCAGCCGAATACGTTGCCGCCGAAAGCCAGCGGGGAGACTTCCAGCCCCGAACGGCCGAGCTTGCGCATTTGCATGCCTGTTCCTTCTCCGGTTTGGTTCGTAACAAAACCCGCCCTCCGCGTTTGCGGGCAGGGGCGCAGCCTTTATTCAGTCAAGCGTAGCGCAACTCGTCGGCGAGCGCCCGCATCACGGCGGGCCGCACGGACATCCGCTCGCGGAAAGCCCGCACCTTGGGAAAGCGCGCCGGATCGACGCCGTCGCCTTCGAGGAATTGCGCGAGGGTAAAGAGATACGGGTCGCAGATTGTGTAGGTCTCGCCCATTACCCATGGGCCCTCGAACATCTCGCGCTCAATCAGATCGAAACATTCGCCGACCGATTGCGGCACCTTGCGTTGCATGGCTGCGATGGCGTCGGCATTGTCCACCCAGCGATAGCCGCGCATGCGATGTGAATGCGCGACGTGCGCGGTCGAGCACAGATAGCTGTTGAAGGCCTGCACGCGCGCGAATTGGAAAGGATCGCCCATCGGTGCGAGCCGGACCTGCGCGAATGTCTGTGCAATGTACGCAAGCAGGGCCGGCGTCTCGGTGAGCACACCGTGTTGCGTGACCAGGGCCGGCACGCGGCCTTGCGGGTTGATCGCCAGAAACCACGGCGAACGTTGTGCGTTGCTGCGGAAATCGACGTTCACGGTTTCGAACGCCGCGCCGGCTTCCTCCAGCGCGATGTGGGATGCCAGCGCACACGTGCCCGCCGCATAGTACAGCTTCAACATGCGCAACTCCCTTCGTGAACAGCCGTCCGATCCGCAGAATACCATCCACGCGGCAACGCACGACCCCTGACGCGGTTATGACAGGCGGGTTCCCAGTTCTTGCCGTCGGGTGTACATTCCGGGAAACGCACCTGCCACGAACAGGATCGAGCCTGCGCCGCTGGAATTCGCCCGCGTTTCCGGCCAATGTTTCCGCCCAGGTAGGCCACAAACATGAAAAAAATACTGCTGATCCTCCTCGCCGTCGCCCTGATCCTGATTCTGGCTTACCCAACCAGCGCCTGGTATGTGGGCAGGCAGGCCGAAGCAATCGCCGGCCAGCCGTACCGGCAGGTCGAGAGCATGCCTTACATCAAGATCATCAAGCGCGAGTACAAGCGCGGCATTTTCAGCGCCGAGGAGACGGTGACCTTCGAATTGTTCGGCGACCTGGCGCGCTTCATGGAGCAGTCGCAGCAGCGCAACGCCGCAGCCATCCCGGATGCGGTCGCGCCCGCCGCGCAGCCGTTCAAGCCGCTTCAGGTGACAGTACGCTCCCACGTCAGGCACGGGCCGCTGCCCGACGGCAGGCAATTGGCCGCCGCATTCGTCGACAGCGAACTGGAGGTGGATGAGCGATTCAAGCCGGCGCTCGCCAAGGTGCTTGGCGACAGGAAATTGCTGACCGCGCACACCGTTTACGGTTTTGATGGCGAAGGTGAATCGACGTTTATCAGCCCGGCCTTCGTCACCACCCTAGCGCAAGACGGCGCCGCCGCGCCCTTGCAAGTGTCCTGGGAGGGCATCAAGGCCAGGCTGAGTTTCACCCGGGAGATGGCCAGCTACACCATGCAGGGCGAGGCGCCGAAGCTCGACATCGCGGGCGGCAAAGGCATGCACCTGATGCTGACGGGCATGCGCCTTGACGCCGAAGGCCGGCGCATTTTCGACGACGAACCGTTGCTGCAGGCGGGCAGGCAGAGATTCACCATCGCGCAGGCAAGCATCGACGGGCCGGCGATGGGCGACAAGTCCATCGTGCTCAAGCAGATCAGCTACGACGTGAACATGCCTCTCGATGGCGAGTACCTGGACATCGTCGCGAAAATCGCCGTGCAGGATGCGCTGATGGGGGACAGCAACTACGGCCCGGCGCATTATGATTTTTCAATGAAACGCCTGCATGCGCGCACCTTCGCACAACTGCACCGGGCAATGTTGAATATGTATGCCAATCCAGCGGCCACCGGCGCCGGCTCGAATCCCGCTCCGGCATTCGCGGGTCTGAGCAAGCCGGCGCTGAAGCTGCTCGAATACAACCCGGAAGTCAGCCTCGATCGGCTCAGCTTCAGGACCGCGCAGGGCGAAGTCCTGGTTGCCGCGCGGGGGAAATTAATCGACATCAAGGCCGAAGATTTCCAGCAGCCGGCCCTGCTGATGGCCAAGCTTGACGCCAGCGCGGACATCGCACTGCCAGAAGGGCTGCTGTTGACGCCGCCTGGCATGAAGGCCGATTCCGAAGAGGCGGCCTTGATGCAGCTGTCCACGCGCCAGAAACAGATCGATGCTCTGGTCGAACAAGGCTACGCCGTGCGTGCAGGCGCGATCGTCAAAACGAAGCTCGAGTTCCGGAACGGGCAGCTCATCGTCAACGGCAAACCATTCGATCCGCGCGCCCTGCAGGCACCGGCCGTCGCACCGGTGGCACCGCCGGCGCGGCGGGATTCGCGCAACCAAAGGCGACTTCCGGCCCGATAGAAGGTCGTCCGCCGCACGCTGAGTGCTAACCGGGCGGAATTGGGGAATTTCCGGGAAAACCGCCAAGGCCTGTGAAAGTTCACGATATTCCAGCGAAACGCAATAGCCGCAACGCAAGTTTAATCGGCGTTTGGCTTGCTCCAGGAGGGGTCGGAGGCGCAGACTACGCAGTCCCCCTCCGCAAACGCAGGAATATTCCGCATGAATGATCCGCTCCTACAGTTTCTGAGAAGCAACGGTGAACAAATGGACGCCGAGATTGCCAAGGCACTCCATATTTCGAAGCCCCAGGCGCTGGCCCAGATCGCAGCTTTGTCGGCTGCGGGCGAAGTGATCTGCTGTCAGGTCACCAAGTATTTTGGTGGTAAAAAAGTCGAAGGCCTCAGCTGCCGCCTGTCTGCTTATGTTCCGCCGAAAGCCACCGGTCCCAAGCCGGGCGCCAAGCGCGGCGCCAACAACAACAATAACAATTCGAATAATACGGAAGCCTATAGCGCCTGAAAAATGGCGACCGGCCGGGTTGTCTGCCCGGCGCAGTGCAGGCGAATGGACGAATACGGGCCCGAATCGGGCCCGTTTTCTTTTTTGATGCGGCGGGTACGACGAGCCGGCAAGGCGGTTGACTTGGCATAGTCCGCCAGTACACTCGACAATCCGAGGGCCGATGGCAGCTGTCATCGAGTCCGGTCGCTACAGTCAACGGAGGAGTCGATAATGAAGCTGAACCGACATGCGTTCCGTGTTCGTCCGGGAATGCGTCAGGGCCTGCAAAGCGAAATTCCGATTCCGACCCGGCTGGTGTCCAACGAAGAGTTCCAGCCATTGCCGCAGACAGCGGCGCAGCGCCAGGTGGAAGCGCGCATCCTCGCCGATGCGGCGCGCCTTGCGCCGAAGCTGGGCCTTAGCCGGCGCGACTTCCTGCGCACCAGCGGCGGCATGGCGACTTCGTTCCTGGCGATGAACGCGGTGTTCGGACAGTTTTTTACCGTCAGCGA
>JBDTRK010000008.1:0-50571 GCA_039931685.1 Betaproteobacteria bacterium
CCTGGCCGTCGATTACGAATTCCTGGTTCAGCACATGCAGGATCTGCTGGTCGGTAGGAATCGGGATCGCCTTCGCGGTCTCGACCACACGATCCACGTCGTTCTGAGCGACTTCGCGGTCCTTGATCGCGACCATGCCGTGGGAATTAAAACTGCGGATGTGACTGCCCGCAATTCCAGTCCAGACATCACGAATCTTGCAGTCGGCCATCAACTCGGCTTCTTCAAGAGCGCGCTGGATTGCGTTAACCGTGGATTCGATGTTTACCACCACCCCCTTTTTCAATCCGCGCGACGGGGAGCTGCCCATGCCGATGACCTCAAACCCGCCTTCGGAATTCATTTCGGCGACGATAGCCGCAATCTTCGACGTGCCGATATCGAGCCCAACGATCAGATTCTTGCTTTCTTTTCTTCCACTCATCGCCATGTTTTATGCGTCACTCACTTTCACGTTTTCTTTGCGTTCCATCTCAGGCCGGGGGTGCGCACTGCGAACCCGTTCGAATAGCGCAGGTCGATGTAAGTTGACGGTTGCGGCAGTCGCGCGACGGTGCGCTCATAGGCGGTGACGAAATTTGCGAGTTTCGACTCGAGATTTTCGCGTCCAAGTTCGAGCACCATGCCGTCATCCAGCTTCAGTATCCAGGCGCGTCGCGTCGATAGCGTGGCCTGCACGATGTGTTTGCCTACCGTATCCAACGCACTCTGAAATGCCTGAAAGCGGGATACGACTTCCGGCGCGCTGCCTTCCGGCCCCTGAAGCACCGGCAGCGTCGCATTGATTGCAGCTTCGAAAACCTCTCCTTGTGCGCTGACCAGCGCCGTTGATCCCCATCGCGCGATAGGTCGGTGCTCCTCGACTGAAAATTCCAACCGATCCGGCCATTGCCTGCGCACATTCACCCTTCGCACCCACGGCAATTTTTCGAATGCGACGCGCGCCTGTTCTAGATCTACCGTAAAAAAATTGCCGCGAAGCTCCCTGGATACGACGGCTTCAACCTGCTCGTACGTCACGTGCCCCACATCACCACTCACCCGAATGTCGCGCAGCGGGAAAACCGGCAGATGCACCACGTAATGCACGGTGCCGTACACCACCAGGCCCACCGCGAGAGCGAATAGAATATTTGCGGACGTCCTCAATGCGGCTGCGTCATCCCACATGCGCGCCCTCCAGAATCCGAGTTGCCAGATCCGCAAATGAAATTCCCGCCTGCCGCGCAGCCATGGGCACCAGGCTATGGCCGGTCATGCCTGGCGACGTGTTCATTTCCAGGAACGAGAACGTGTTATCGGCTCGCAGAATCAGATCGGCCCGGCCCCAACCTTCGCATCCGAGCACCCGAAACGACTGCAGTGCGACCTCGCGGATGGATTCTTCCAAATCGGTCGGAATTCCCGCGGGGCAGTAATATTTCGTTTCATCACTGAAATATTTGTTCTGATAGTCGTAATTTCCCTGCGGCGCCACAATGCGGATGAGCGGCAGTGCGCTGTCGCCCAGAATTGCGGCAGTGAGTTCCTGGCCCTCGATGAACTCTTCGGCAAGCACCATGCGATCATGGCGGGCGGCAAGAGCGTAAGCCGCGGAAAGCTCCTGTGTCGCACCAACTTTCGTCAGTCCAATAGTCGACCCTTCGTGAACAGGTTTTACGATGAGGGGTAGCCCGAGGGCCTGCGTAACCGCTGCCCAGTCCGACGTCTCGTGAAGCAGCACATCATTCGGAACGGGAATTCCGACCGAGCGCCACATCTGTTTGGTACGCCATTTATCCATCGCCAGAGCACTCGCCATCACGCCGCTTCCGGTATAGGGGATGTCGAGCAATTCGAGCGCGCCCTGTACCGTGCCGTCTTCCCCATAGCGCCCGTGCAGCGCGATGAACACTCGATCAAAGCGTGCGGTCTTTAGATCCGCAAGATCACGTTCCCTGGGATCAAAGGCATGGGCATCGACACCGCGCTCGCGCAACGCAGCCAGCACCGCGTTTCCCGACAGCAGCGAAATTTCCCGCTCGGCCGAGCGGCCGCCAAGGAGAACAGCGACTTTTCCAAAGCGCTTTTCGCTCATGCCTTTTCCTTCACTTGTCCCCCACTATCTGCACTTCGCGCTCAAGCAGCACATTCGCATCGCGCTTAACGGTGGCCTGGACAAGATTGATTAGGTCCTCTATATCGCGCGCGCTCGCGCCGCCCGCGTTGACGATGAAATTGGCGTGCACGGTCGAAACTTCCGCGCCGCCCACGCGCCGGCCCTTCAGGCCGCTCGCTTCGATCAGACGAGCCGCATGATCGCCTGGAGGGTTACGAAACACCGAACCCGCGTTAGGCAAGGCCAGCGGTTGCGTGGCGATACGCCTGCAAAGAAAATCCTTGATCTTGCGCCGGGCATCTTCACCGTTGCCACGCGCAAAACGGAACCACGCAGCGACGAAATACTCGTCGCGCGCCTGCACCGCCAATACGCTTCTGTACCCGACCGCATACTCATGGGGCTCGCGAATCTGAAGCCGGCCGGCGCGATCCATGGTGCGCACTCGTGCGACCACGTCCCATGTCTCGGACCCGAAGCAGCCGGCATTCATCGCCAGCGCGCCCCCCACCGTTCCGGGAATGCCGGCGAGGAATTCCGCACCTTCCAGGTTGTGAACTGCCGCGAAGCGAGCCACTTTCGGATTTGGAACACCCGCTTCAGCGTATATCTCGGCATAACCGGGACTTTCTTCGAGAAAGAAGCGCGCCAGCACGCGGTGCGTGAACACGACCGTTCCACGAAATCCTCCATCCCTGATCAGCAGGTTGCTGCCGAGACCGACAAAAAGGATCGGCTCGTTTTCCGGCACGCGGCCGAGAAAGACACGGAGATCGTCCAGGTCCGCCGGTGCATAAGTGCGATCGGCGACCCCGCCCGCCCGCCAGCTGACATGCTTGCGCATCGACTCGGCGCGCCTGAATTCGCCGCGCAATCCGCTGGTCTCGATCTGTCCAATTTCTGTCATATCCATGCTTCTTGGCTCAAGTTCCTTTTGCCACTTTCGCCGGCACCGTTCCGATCGATCCTGCACCCATCGTGATGATGACGTCGCCGTCCGCTGCCACGGAGAAGATCGATGCCGGCAGATCCGCCACTTGCTCCACGAAGACCGGCTCTATTTTTCCGGCCACGCGAACTGCACGCGCGAGTGCGCGACCATCTGCGGCAACGATTGGCGTTTCTCCCGCCGGATAGACTTCCGTGAGCAGCAACGCGTCAACCGAAGACAAGACCTTGACGAAGTCCTCGAAGCAATCCCTGGTTCGCGTATACCGATGCGGTTGAAAAACGAGAACCAGACGGCGGCCCGGAAAAGCCCCGCGTGCCGCAGCGATCGTAGCCGCCATCTCGGCCGGGTGGTGGCCGTAGTCGTCGATCAGCGTAAATTTTCCCTGCGACAGTTCCACATCTCCGTAACGCTGAAAGCGCCGACCAACACCGCGGAAATCTGCCAACGCCTTGACGATCGCCTCGTCCGGAGCGCCGATTTCCATTGCAATGGCGATGGCGGCGAGTGCGTTCTGCACGTTGTGCACGCCAGGAAGGTTCAGCGTGATGTTCAAATCGGCCAGCGGCCTTGTGTTGCCATTCCTGCGCACCACGCGGAATCGCATGCGCGCGGCATCGGGTTCGACGTCCACCGCGCGAATCTGTGCGCCTTCGTGCAATCCGTAGGTCGTCACCGGTTTGGTAATGAGCGGCAACAGACTTCGCACATTGGCGTCGTCCATGCACAGGACCGCCATTCCGTAGAAGGGAAGATGCTCGATGAACTCGAGAAACGCCTGGCGCAAGCGTCCGAAATCGTGCCCATAAGTTTCCATGTGATCGGCATCGATATTGGTGACGACGGCGAGTACAGGCTGAAGATAGAGGAACGAAGCATCGGATTCATCGGCTTCGACGACGATGAATTCCCCGGTGCCGAGTTTCGCGTGCGAACCGGCGGCCTCGAGCCGACCACCGATGACGAAAGTCGGATCCATGCCCGCTTGCGCCAACACGCTGGCAACCAGACTCGTGGTTGTGGTCTTTCCGTGCGTCCCGGCAATGGCGATGCCTTGCTTGAGCCGCATCAATTCCGCGAGCATCATCGCCCTGGGCACTACCGGAATGCGCTTTGCTCGCGCCGCAGCAACTTCCGGATTGTCGGACTTGACCGCGGTGGAGGTAACCACGGCGTTGGCCCCGGCGACGTTTTTCTCGTCGTGGCCTATGTATATCTTCGCGCCCTGATTCTTCAGTCGCGACGTTGCGACACCTTCAGATATATCGGAGCCGCTTACCTCGAAGCCGAGGTTTAGCATGACTTCCGCGATGCCGCTCATGCCGGCGCCGCCAATGCCGATAAAGTGAACATGTTTGACCTTGTGCTTCATGCCGCCACCGCCATGCAATGTCCGGCAACGATCTGCGCGGCATCGGGCTTGCCCAATTCACGGGCGCGCTTGGCCATCACCAACAGCTTCTCCCTGGAGAATCCAAGCAACAGGTCAGCGAGTTTTCGCGGACTGAGTTCCAACTGCGGCAGCAATACCGCAGCCGATTGATCGGACAGATAGCGTGCATTGAAAGTCTGGTGATCATCGACCGCGGCGGGATACGGTACCAGCACGCTGGCAATTCCCGCAGCGGCAAGCTCGGATACAGTCAAAGCTCCCGCCCGGCAGATCACCACGTCCGCCCGCGAATAGGCCTGGGACATATCGTCAATGAACGGCAGCGTGGTCGCACCCACTCCCGCCGTCCGGTAGGCGGCTTCAAGCATGGCGAGGTGCTTTTCGCCGGCCTGATGCGTGACCTCCGGTCGCTGAGGCGGCGGAATCAGCGACAACGCTTTCGGCACCATCTCGTTAAGCGCCTGCGCACCGAGACTGCCGCCGACGACCAGGATTTTCAGATTGCCTGTGCGATCGCGAAAGCGCAGTTCGGGAGCCGGCATTTGCGCGATATCGCGGCGCACCGGATTGCCCGTCCATTCGGCGTTGTTCAAAGTATTGGGAAAGGCGACAAGAATGCGGTCTGCGATGCGGGCCAGCACTTTGTTAGCAAGCCCCGCGACCGAGTTCTGCTCGTGGAGCACCAGCGGACGGGCGAGGGTTGCCGCCATTACACCACCGGGAAACGATATATAGCCGCCCATACCCAGCACTACGTCAGGACGCACCCGAAAAATTACCCGGGCGCTTTGCCAGAACGCCACCAGCAGATTCAGCGGCAGCAAGGCCACGCGCAACAATCCTTTGCCGCGCAATCCTGAGAAGCGCACCCATTCAATCTCGAAGCCGTACTGCGGCACCAGCTTGCTTTCCATTCCCGTCTTGGAACCCAGCCAGACAATTCTCCAGCCCTTCTCGCGCAATTGCTCCGCCACGGCCAGCGCAGGGAAAATGTGGCCGCCCGTGCCACCGGCCATAATCAATATGGTGCGCGCCGTGCCGGTCACAGCGAATACCCCTTCATCATCTGGCGGTTCTCATAGTCGACGCGCAGAAGGATGGCGAGGGCACAGCAATTCGCGACGATGCCGCTGCCACCGAAGGACAGCAACGGCAAGGTCAACCCCTTGGTCGGCAGGACGCCCATGTTCACGCCCATGTTGATGAATGCCTGGGCACCGAGCCACAATCCAATGCCTTGCGCCACCAGTGCCGGGAAACAACGCTCCATGCGGGCGGCCTGGTTACCGATCGCGAACGCCCGCCAGATGAGCAAACCGAACAGGCCGATGACGGATAGCACGCCGAAGAACCCGAGTTCTTCGGCAATGACGGCGAGCAGAAAATCCGTATGTGCCTCCGGCAGGTAGAAGAGCTTCTCGACACTCGCGCCCAACCCGACACCGAACCACTCCCCGCGACCGAATGCGATGAGCGCATGAGACAGCTGGTAACCCTTGCCGAATGGGTCAGACCACGGATCCATGAAGCCGACCACGCGTTGCAACCGATAGGGCGAGATCCAGATCAGCATGACGAATCCGGCAAGCAACAAAACAAGGAGCGTTGCGAACATTTTCCAGTTCATGCCGCCCAGGAACAGGATGGCCATAGCGACGCAGGTGATCACAGCGAAGGCCCCAAAATCCGGCTCGCGCAACAGCAATCCGCCAGTCAGCAGCATGACTACCAGCATCGGCAGGAAACCTTTGCGAAAGCTGTGCATCAGAGCAGCCTTGCGTACGGTGTAGTCCGCGGCGTACAGCACCGCGAACAATTTCATCAGTTCGGAGGGTTGCAAGTTGAACAAGCCAAGCGAAAGCCAGCGGCGGCTGCCGTTGACTTCCCGTCCAACGCCCGGAATCAGAACCAGGATGAGAAGCAGCACTCCCAGGCAAAAAAGATAGGGTGCCGCCTGCTCCCAGAAACGCAGTGGGAACTGAAAGCAGATGAAGCCGGCCATCAGACCGACGAACAGGAAAACACCATGTCGGATAAGGTAGTAGGCAGGCTGGTTGCCAGTGAAGCGCGCACCTTCGGCTATCGCTATGGAGGAGGAATAGACCATGATCAAGCCGAGCGCCATCAAAAGCCCGGCGGTACTGACGACGGCATAGTCCAATTCAGCGAGCGGTGCCGGTCTGGCAATTGCGTCAAGGCCGAGGAAGCCGTTCACCGGGTCGCCTCGAGTGCGTGCACTTCGCGGACGAAGACTTCCGCGCGATGTTCGTAATTGCGAAACATGTCGAAACTTGCGCACGCGGGCGACAACATGACAGCATCGCCGGTCTGCGCAAGAGAAAATCCGGATCGAACCGCTTCTTCCAGACTGGCGGCGTGGATGACAGCCACACGCGAACCCTCCAGGGCTGCGGCGATCTTGTCGCTGTCGCGGCCGATGAGAACCACACTCCGCGCTTTCTTGGCCACTGCGTCGCACAGAGGTCCGAAATCCTGGCCTTTGCCTTCCCCTCCAGCGATCAAGACCACTTTTTGCGTGATCCCCATCAGCGCTGCAACGGTGGCGCCGACGTTGGTACCTTTGGAGTCGTCGTAGAAAGTCACGCCCGCGAATTCAGCTACTTTCTGAACGCGATGGGGCAAACCTTCGAACTTGAAGAGGGCATCGAGGAGCGGTTCGTAAGGAATACGAATTGCGCGGCACAGAGCGAGCGCGGCAAGCGCATTCGCGGCGTTATGCAGGCCGGCGACCTTGAGCTCGGTGACCTTCATGAGATTGGCCCGGCCTTCCGCCAGCCAGAGTTCACCGCCAACATCGCGCAGTCCCCAATCGCCTTCGTTCCAGGGCTCATCCAGCCCGAACGTAAATACCTTGCGTCCGGGAGTCACCATGCCACGGGCCCAGTCGTCCTGCCGATTTACCACCTGGATGCCATCTCCGAGAAATACCCGCGCCTTCGCATTGGCATAGGCACGCATGCCTGAATACCTGTCGAGATGATCCTCACTCAGATTCAGCACCACAGCCGCTTCCGGATTCAGGCTGTGCGTCGATTCGAGCTGAAAGCTTGACAGCTCGAGAACGAAAACGTCCGGACGGCGCCGTGTGCCGGCGTCGACCTCGGTCAACGCCTGCAGAATGGGCAAGCCGATGTTGCCTGCGATGAGCGCCCTGACTTTTGCCGCGCGAACCATCGCGCCTACCATCTCCGTCACGGTGCTCTTGCCATTCGATCCGGTAATCGCTATCACCCTGTTGCCAGGAAACTCGTTTCTGATGCGGGCGAACAACTCGATGTCGCCGACGACGTCTACCCCGCGTTCCGCCGCGGCGCAAACCAGTGGTTCGGCGAGCGCAACGCCGGGACTGACGGCTACGAGATCCACATGTTCGAAACTCTCCGGGCGGAACGCACCAGTATGAAGTTCGACCGACGGAAGTTCCTCGCGCAACTGCACAGCGAACGGCGGATTCTCGCGGCTGTCTGCCACGCGAACCGCGACGCCGCGGGCATTGAGCCAGCGCGCCATCGACATACCGCTTGCACCCAGCCCGAGCACCAGTGCGCGCCTATTTTTCAGATCGGCCGGCACGCGTCTCCTTCATGGCGGCTTCAATTTGTGACAGCCGCACCGAGCCGACATCTTCGTTACCATCCGGGCGCAATCCCTCGAGAGCCAGTTGTCTGGGTATGGATCTGCTCGCGCGGACCCGCAATGCCTGCATGAATAACTCAAAGTGCAATTGACTGGTCATGGCTCACCTATTTTTGACTGCCTGATTCTTCCTCGGACATGCCACCAGGCGACGCCGGGCGGGTCCTGGCATAAATCAAGTCGTTGGTCGTCTGCATGGCCGCTAGCGCAACTTGAGCGTCGACAGGCCGACCAGCACCAGCATCATGGTGATGATCCAGAAACGAACAACGACTTGGTTTTCTTTCCAGCCTTTCAATTCATAGTGGTGATGCAGTGGCGCCATACGGAAAATGCGCTTGCCTGTCAGCTTGAAAGACGCGACCTGCAGCACCACCGACAGCGTTTCCACCACGAACACGCCTCCCATGATGAACAGCACGATTTCCTGGCGTACCACGACGGCTATCGTTCCAAGTGCACCGCCGAGTGCTAGCGCACCCACGTCGCCCATGAAGACTTCGGCCGGATAGGCGTTGAACCACAGGAAAGCGAGGCCGGCACCGGCCAGTGCCGCGCAGACGACCGTGAGTTCGCCCGCACCCGGAATGAGTGGAAATCCCAGATATCGCGCATAAATGGCATTGCCCGCCACATAGGCGAATACACCCAGGGCACTTCCGACCATGACCGTAGGCAGGATCGCGAGTCCGTCGAGGCCGTCGGTCAGATTGACGGCATTGCTGGTGCCAACAATGACGAAGTAACTCACGATCACGAAACCGACGATTCCCAGCGGATACGTTACCTGCTTGAACAGCGGCACGATCAACTCCGTCTGCCCTGGCAATGTCGCGGTGGTGGCCAGATAAACTGCCGCGGCCAGACCGATGACTGATTGCCAGAAGAATTTTGATCGGGCTGACATGCCCTTGGGATTGCGATGCACGACCTTGCGGTAATCGTCAATCCAGCCAATGATGCCGAATCCCAGAGTCACCGCCAGTACGACCCACACGTACCGATTGTGCAGATCGGCCCAAAGCAAGGTGGTGACGGCAATCGAAATCAGGATCAGCGCGCCGCCCATTGTGGGTGTGCCGGCTTTTGCCAGATGGGTCTTGGGACCATCGTCGCGCACAGACTGGCCAATCTTGTAGGCGGTCAGCTTGCGGATCATGATTGGACCGACGACAAATGAAATCAGCAGCGCGGTGAGCGTCGCGAGCACCGCTCGCAACGTGATGTAGTTGAAAACGTTGAACGCCCGAATGTGAAGATCTTCTGCCAGCCATTGGGTGAGCGCGAGCAGCATCAGACAACTCCCTTCATTGCCGATTCCCCGTTGACCACTCCAAGCGCCTCGACCACGCGCTCCATGCGCATGAAGCGCGAGCCTTTCACCAGCACCGTCGACTCGGGCTCCAGATTCGCGGACAGCGCATCGACCAGTTCATCGACGCTGGAAAAATGCCTTGCACCCGCGCCGAAACTGCGTACCGCGGCGGCACTCATCTCGCCCAGGGCAAACATCGAATTCACACCAGATTGCCTTGCGAATTTGCCAATCGACGCATGCATCGCTTCGGCCCCCGCGCCCAGTTCACCCATATCTCCCATGACGAATATGGTGCGACCCGCAAAAGCGGCCAGCACGGCAATGGCCGCTTTCATGGATTCGGGATTTGCGTTGTACGTATCGTCGATCACCAGCGCGCCGGATGCATGACGCTTGCGCTGCAACCTTCCCTTGACTCCGCCATAGGCGGAAAGCCCTTTGGCGATCGCTGAGCAGGGGACGTTCAGCGCAAGGGCGCAGGCCACCGCGGCCAATGCGTTTTTGACGTTGTGCAATCCGGGGACGGCCAGCGTCGCGACGAATTCTTCCGCAGGGATACGGAACGTGACGAGGCTCGCGCCGGCCGCCAACTCGTAGCGGGCGGAAACGGCGGCCTGCGCATCAAGGGCGAAGTCCACCACGCGCTGTCCGTGCAGCAGACCACGCCAGTAACCGGCGAACGCGTCATCGCCGTTGAGCACGGCAGTACCGGAACGATCCAGCCCTTCGAAAATCTCACCCTTGGCGCGCGCGATCGCATCCACCGATCCGAGTTCACCGATATGCGCAGTGCCTGCGTTGTTGATCAACGCGACCGTTGGCTTGGCCAGGGCCGACAGTTGGCTAATTTCGCCCAGGTGATTCATGCCCATTTCGATCACGGCGTACCGGTGCACCGCGCGCAGCCGCAGCAGTGTCAGAGGCATGCCGATGTCGTTGTTCAGATTGCCGGCAGTTGCCAGTACACCGTGTTCCCCCGCAACCTGGCGCAGAATCGAGGCGAGCATTTCCTTCACGGTGGTCTTGCCATTGCTGCCGGTTATGGCGACCAGCGGTAGCGCAAAGCGCGCCCGCCAGAAGGCAGCCAGCACGCCCAGGGCGAGCCGGGTATCGTCGACTTCGAGGACGCGTGCGCCCGGTGTAACGATCCGCGCGGCCGAATCCACCATGACCCCTGCCGCGCCCGCCGACAAAGCCTGATCGGCGAACGCCTGGCCATCGAAGCGCTCGCCGCGAATTCCGACGAAAAGGTCGCCAGGGCGCAAATCGCGGCTATCGGTGCTCACGCGCTCGAACACGACGTTGGCACCGGCATGGCGGGCATTGAGAGCCTTTGCGGCAGTCGCCAGATCAAGCATGACGCGTTGCCTCCGCAAGGTGGCGCAGCGTTTCGCGCGCGACCTCCACATCATCGAAGGGCAGACGTTGCGTGCCGATTTCCTGATAGGCTTCGTGGCCTTTGCCGGCGATCAGCACAACGTCGTCGGGCGCGGCCGTCTCTAGCGCCGCGACGATCGCGTTGTAGCGATCCGGTTCGATTTCGTAGCCGGCATGCGCACCGACGGCGACATCGTCGATGATGGCGTGCGGATCTTCCGAGCGGGGATTGTCGCTGGTGATGATCACGCGATGCGCAAGACGCGTCGCGACCTCCCCCATCAGCGGCCGCTTGCCCGGGTCGCGGTCACCGCCGCAACCGAACACGCAATGCAGTTTTGCGCCGGACGACAGCAGATCCCGCAGCGAGCGCAGAACTTTCTCCAGGGCGTCGGGCGTATGGGCGTAGTCGACGACGACCAGGGGGGCATTCGGCGTCCTGATCATTTGCAGGCGGCCCGGCACGGGCTCCACCTGCGCGAGCAACTCGACCGCATCATGGAGCGATACGTCGGCCGTCATCAGCACGCCCAATACGCCGAGCAGATTGGTGGCATTGAACGCGCCGATCAGCCGACTGCTCAGATGTGCCGCGCCCCAGGGCGTTGTGATCTCGAGCTTCAGTCCGCGCGTGGACAAATCCAGGCGATGCCCGGCGATTTCCCCGCTGCCCAATCCGTAGCCAAGCACATTTGTGCGGGACCTGTCGATCGATCCGGCAAGTTCCCGGCCGAACTGGTCATCGACATTGATGACCGCATGCTTCAGATGAGGCCAATGAAACAGCCTGGCCTTGGTCGCGCCATAGCTCTGCATGGTCTGGTGATAATCGAGGTGATCGCGCGTCAGATTGGTGAACAACGCCACATCGAATTCGACACCGTTGACGCGACCCTGGTCGATGCCATGCGAAGAAACCTCCATCGCACATCCGGCGGCCCCGCTGGAGCGCAAATCCGCGAGCCTGGACTGCAGAGTGACCGGGTCAGGTGTAGTGTTGATTGCGAGGTCAAGTTCGCCGGAGAACCCGCTGCCCAGCGTGCCGATCACGGCGGTCTTTCTACCCAGACGCGAAAGCGATTGAGCGATCCAGTGCGAGCACGATGTCTTGCCGTTGGTCCCGGTCACGCCAGCAAGCCATAAGTCGCGCGATGGGTTGCCGAAGAAGCGGCTGGCAATTTCTCCCAGATGAGCGCGCAGATCCGCCACACCCACATTCGGAACTTGCCAGTCTGCATCCCATTGGAAACCGTGGCTGTCCCACACGACGGCGCTGGCACCCGCGACGATGGCCTGGGCAATATGGGCTCGTCCATCGGCAGATTGACCCGGGTAGGCCAGGAAGAGATCGCCGGCAGTGACGGTTCGGCTGTCGATTGCAAGGCCGCGCGCACTCACTCCGAGCGCCTCGATCACGCCAATGTCGAATCCTGTGTTGTTTCCGCGCCCGGAGCGCATGCCCGCCGTCATACCTCCTCCCTGACGACAGGCGCGGAATCCGGCGAAATCACATTGTCGAGCGTGGCCTCCGGCTCGATGCCCAGAAGGCGTAGCGCGCCGGCCATGACATTGCTGAAAATCGGTGCGGCGACTTCACCTCCGTAGTACAACTTGCCACCCGGCTCGTCCACCATCACGGCGATCACCAGCCGGGGGTTGGAGACTGGAGCAAATCCGACAAACGAAGCGATATAGCGATTCGGCGCGTAATTGGCGCCCGCCAGTTTGTGCGCGGTTCCGGTTTTCCCGGCAACGCGGTAACCGGCCACTTGCGCGCGGATGGCGGTGCCACCCGGCTGGGTTACCATCTCCAGCATCTTGCGCACTGCCAGCGCCGTACGTGGCGAGATGACCGCCTTACCCTGCACGGGCTGATCGCGCCTGATCAAAGTCAGCGGTTTGAGCGTGCCGTCCGTGGCAAATACCGAATACGCACGCGCCAACTGCAAAAGGCTGACCGAGATGCCGTGTCCGTAGGACATGGTCGCCTGTTCGATTGGCTTCCAGGTCTGGTATGCGCGCAGCCGGCCACTTGCCTCGCCGGGAAATCCCACCTTCGTCTGCGTCCCGAATCCGACCTCGGAGAAAATGGTCCACATCTTCTTCGGGGCCATGGCCAGCGCCATTTTTGCCGCGCCGACATTGGACGATTTCTGGATCACCTGCGCGACGGTGAGTATTCCTTCAGGATGCGCGTCGTGTATGGTGCGATTGCCGATCGTGTACTGCCCACCCTCGGTGTCGATCATGCTGCCCGGATTGACCAGGCCGGATTCAAGAGCCGCCGCCACCGTGAACGGCTTCAACGTGGAACCCGGCTCGAACAAATCGACGACCGCCCGGTTGCGAGAACGGTTCGTCTTGAAGGTGTCTCGATTGTTCGGGTTGTACGATGGCCAGTTGGCCAACGCCAGCACTTCGCCCGTAGTCACATCAAGTACCACCAGGCTTCCAGCCTTGGCCTCGTGAAGGGCAATTGCGCTCTTCAGTTCGCGGAATGCCAGATACTGAATGCGCTGATCAATCGAAAGTGCCAGTTCCCGCCCCTCCTGGGGCGCACGGATGCTTTCTATGTCTTCTACGACATGCCCCAGCCGGTCCTTGATCACTCGGCGACTGCCGGCCTTGCCGCCCAGCCACTCCTGGTAGGCAAGCTCGATCCCTTCCTGCCCGTTGTCGTCGATCCCGGTAACGCCTACGACATGCGCGGTCACTTCTGCGGCGGGATAGTAACGACGGTATTCACGCCTGAGAAAGATGCCGGGCAGGTTCAATTGCACGACTTTGGCGGCCTGCTCCGGTGGCAACTGCCTTTTCAGGTAAACGAAATCGCGATCGGGTTCGGCAAGCCTTCTTTTCAGTTCCGCCGCGTCCATGCCGAGCAACCGTGTCAACTTCACGCGCTGCTCCGCGCTCAGGCCGGCGTCCGCCGGCACGGCCCACACGGATTCCACCGGCGTACTCAATGCAAGCGGCTCACCGTTGCGATCCGTCACCATGCCCCGATGTGCCGAGATTTCGACGACTCGCGAGTAACGCGTCTCGCCCTTCTGTTGAAGAAAATCGTTGTGCAGCCCCTGCAGATAAAAAGCCCGCGCCGCGAGCAACATGAATCCGAAAAACACCAGCAGCAACAGCAGTCGTGCACGCCACACCGGCAGGCGCACTGAAAGCGCTGGATTTAGCGAGGGGTTCATGGTCTGGTCGGCGCGGGAGGGGGAGGAACCAGATGCACGCGCGTCGCCGGTGGAACGCGCATCTGCAAATTGTTGGCCGCGATTGTTTCGACGCGGGAATGCATGGCCCAGGTACTTTGCTCAAGCTGCAATTGCCCGTATTCGACTTCGAGCTGCCTTGCCTGATCCTGCTGTTTCTGCAATTCGACGAAAAGCTTTCGCGCCTTGTGCTGCGACGTGACCAGAGCCAGCGCGCAAACCACCAGAATGCCGGCCAGCACTGCGTTGAGCCGCATCATTGTGCCGCCTTTTCCGCAACGCGCATGACTGCGCTTCGCGCGCGCGGATTTGCCGCCACTTCCTCGTCAGAGGGGAAAACCGGCTTACCGATCAACTTCATGCGCGGTTTGGGCAGATCGGCCGCACGCACCGGCAGGCGCGCCGGCAGCGCGCCGGGCTGGGCCTGGGCGCGCATGAATTGTTTGACGATGCGGTCCTCCAGAGAATGGAAGCTGATCGCGACCAGACGCCCGCCTGCGTTGAGCATCTCCAGGCATTGCGGTAGCGCTATCGCCAACTCCTCAAGCTCCTGATTGATGTGAATCCGTAGAGCTTGGAAGGTGCGCGTCGCCGGGTCCGAATGTGGCTCGCGCGTGGGAACGGCTTTTGCCACGATCTGGGCAAGTTGCCGTGTGCGGTCGACAGGCCCGCTCGATCGAGCCGCAACAATCGCTCTTGCAATCTGTTTAGCAAACCGCTCTTCGCCATGACGTTTGATGACCTCCCCGATTTCCTGTTCCGAAGCATGTGCAAGCCATTCGGCTGCGGTTTTTCCGCGGCCAGGATCCATCCGCATGTCGAGCGGACCATCGAAGCGGAAGCTAAAGCCCCTGGCCGCCGAATCGAGTTGCGGGGAAGACACGCCAAGATCGAGCAGCACGCCGTCCACTCCAGCCACTCCCGCCATCGCAACTACCTGCCCAATGCGGCCGAATTGCATTTGGTATGCAACCAGCCGTGAATCGGAAATCTTCGCTGCCGCGGCCATCGCCTCGGGGTCCCGGTCAATCGCGATCAACCTGCCCGAATCGCCCAGTTGCGCCAGAATCGCCCTGCTATGTCCGCCGCGGCCGAACGTTGCATCCACGTACGTTCCATCGGTCTTGATGCGCAACGCGTCGATGGCTTCCCTGAGCAGCACCGTGCTGTGCGAGCCGGCCTCGCCTCGCGCCGGCGCAGTCGAGCTCACAAGGCAAAGTTCTCCATCCCCGGGGGCAGCTTGTCCGAACCGGCCGACAACTGGTCGAGTTGCTTCTCCCACGCCTGTTGACTCCAGATTTCGAAATGGCTCCCCTGGCCGACCATCATTACCTCCTTCTCAAAAGAGGCGAACTTGCGCAATTCCGGAGAAATCAGCAGCCGCCCGGAAGCATCCAGTTCGACTTCCTCCGCAAAACCGACCAGCAAGCGCTTCCACAGACTGGTTTGCGAATCAAAACTGGAGAAACTCATGATTCTGGTGCGAATCGGCTCCCAGGCAGGGGCCGGATACAGCAAGACGCAACGATGGGGATGAGCCGTAAGCACTTGCTTACCCACACCTCCAGACTGGAGGGCGTCTCGATGTCGCGTGGGCACGGCAAGGCGGCCCTTGGCATCAAGATTGAGTGCTGTCGCTCCCTGAAACATTCGTTATTCGCCGGAAGTGTTGGAATTACCTAACTTTCCCACTAAAACCTACTTTTCCCCACTCTATTGGAAAAAAAATGGAAGGTCAAGCAGGACCGGCTGCTTTTTTCAGTAACGACAAAGACTTACGGATAACTTCCGAGAAACTGCTGGGAAATCTTTAAATATTGATATTTATTAGATATATATATATAAATATTAAAGTTAATTCTACGATATTGATTGAAAATCGAGCGCTACGAATTTCTCGGGGAAATGGGAAGCTGGCCTGTAAGCCGGGTTCTGTCGAATGCCTTGCGGCATTCCGGCAGTCATTCATCTGGGCCGGCAGTTGCCTGCCGGCTCGAGCAACCTACCCGGGGACAGCACGAGCAGCGCTATTGCCCCCCTATTTGGTCTTGCTCCGGATGGGGTTTGCCGTGCCGCTTCTGTTACCAGAAGCGCGGTGGGCTCTTACCCGGCAGTCTTGCGACCGCCCGCACCCTTGCGGGCGCGCACCGTTTCACCATCGCCTGATCCGACACCCGGCTCGCCAGGCGAGCGCAACTTTGCGTCCTTGCGAACGCGCAGTCGGATAGCGGCCATTGGCAGACTATTCTCTGTGGCACTTTCCATCGCCTCACGGCGTCCGGTCGTTAACCGGCATCCTGCTCTGCGGAGCCCGGACTTTCCTCCATGCAAGCGAATTGCACAGCGACCGCCCGGCCAGCTTCCCCGCGTATTCTACGCGTGGCGACACGCGTTGCGCCGAATCCGACAATCGATCGCTGCAAACTGGGCGGCACCGCCCTTGCCACCCCACAGGCTCTCGGCCTGATCGGGAATACAATGCGCCAGGCAAAAAAAGAGGGGCTTGCGCCCCTCTTTATGCTGCCTGACCGACAGACTCACCTTCTGCCGTTGACCGCGGCCTTCAGCCGCGTGCCGGCGGCAAATTTCGCCGTCTTCGCGGCGGGAATCTTGATAGCCGCACCGGTTTGCGGATTGCGTCCCGCACGGGCCGCCCGCTTTCCCTGCGAAAACGTTCCAAAACCGACCAGCGTTACGTTCTCCCCCTTTTTCAGCGACCCGGTCACCGCGTCGATGAATGCATCAATCATGATGTCGGCCATGGCTTTGCTTCCACCGGCTTTTCTCGCAATGGCGTCGACGAGTTCTGCTTTGTTCATTTATCCCCCTGTCATCTAAACGAGCAGCAGCCGGCATTCAGCTGCCGGCCGCCTCTGTGGCTCTGCGCGATGAATCGTACGGTACAAAGCCTGGCGCAACGTCGCACTACGCGCCGTACGACTGACCCACGTGATCCCCGATGCCTCCACCTCCGCTGCAATTATCCATGACTTGCCTGATGGACCAAAGCGTCAATTGCAATGCCACGCAGCACCGTGCGCGCGAACCGGATTCCGATGGCGGACCACGAGTTGAAGCGGATTTTCATTTGCGTGAATATCTTCACGAAAACACTCGGCTTTCCCGTTTCAATGCAACGCAACAATTTTCCGCTGCGGCAAACAGGGAAGGCACGGTGCCGGGTCGGCACAGGATCAAGCAAGCTCGGTCCGGAACGGAAGAAACCGGATGTGAAGTGGGCCGCGCGTTTCCTAGTCCAGCATCCAGGCGATCGTGGCCCCACCACGCAACGGCACCAGCGTATCGGCACCGTAGGGAATCTGGTCAGGCACAGGCCATGCATTTTTCACCAGGGCGATGCGACGGCGATTGCGCTCAACTCCGTAGAAATCGGCACCGTGAAAACTGGCAAATCCCTCGAGCTTGTCCAAGGCTCCGGCTGCGTCAAAGGCTTCGGCATACAGTTCTATCCCGGCATGCGCGGTATAAATGCCCGCACAACCGCATGCCGCTTCCTTGGTATGGCGTGCGTGCGGTGCGCTGTCGGTGCCCAGGAAAAATTTCGTGTTGCCCGAAATCGCCGCCTTGACCAGAGCTTGCCGGTGCTCCTCGCGCTTCAGGATCGGCAAACAATAGTTATGGGGACGAACTCCGCCCCGGAATAAGTCGTTGCGATTCATCAGCAGGTGATGCGCCGTTATGGTTGCAGCCACATTGTCCGACGCGCTGCGTACAAACTTAACCGCGCTGGCCGTCGTAATGTGCTCCATTACGATACGCAATGCCGGCAGACGCTGGACCAGCGCGATCATGACGCGTTCGATGAAGACTTTCTCCCGATCGAAAATATCCACCTGCGGATCGGTGACTTCGCCATGGATCAACAAAGGAAGCTTCGTTTCGGCCATCGCCTCCAGCGCGGCCTGGCACTTGAGGATGTCGGTTACGCCAGACGCAGAATTGGTAGTCGCGCCCGCCGGATAGTATTTCACCGCATGCACGATGCCGCTGGCTTTGGCCTTGCGGATTTCGGCTGCGCTGGTATCGTCGGTCAGATAGAGCGTCATCAGCGGCACGAAATCGCTTCCGGGCGGCAGCGCGGAAACGATGCGCTCCCGATAGACCGTGGCGGCCTGCACCGTCGTCACTGGCGGCGTCAGGTTGGGCATGATGATCGCCCGGGCAAACCGGCGCGCAGTATGCGCGAGTACGGCTCGCATCGCTTCACCGTCGCGCAGATGCAGATGCCAGTCGTCCGGAACAGTCAGGGTTATGCGGTTCATATCGCTTTGTGGTTTCCGTAAAGACATTCCCCGCCGATCACTTTCATTCCCCACCTGCCCCTTCCTTGAGTTTCAGCGCCGCTTCGTATAGCGCATTCTTTTTCGTGCGCGTAATTTCCGCCGCGAGTCCGACCGCCTGTTTCAGCGGCAGCGCCTCGAGAAGGATTTCAAGCACGCGGCGCGGCTCGTCTTTATCCGGCGCGGCGGCATCGGCACAGCCTTCCACCAGAATCACGAACTCACCGCGGCGATGGTTCTCGCTTCGTTCCAGCCAGGCGACCGCTTCGTCCAGGCGACACACATGCACCTGCTCAAACAACTTGGTGAGCTCGCGCGCAATTCCGACGCGGCGCCCGCCGCCGAATACCGCCGCCAAGCTCGCCACGCAGTCGACTATCCGATGCGGAGCCTCGTAGAAGATCTGCAGTGCGGTGTGCGCCTTGAGCGCCATCAGTATTTTTTCGCGCTCGCCTTTGCGGGCGGGGAGGAAGCCTTGAAAGCAAAAAGTTGCACACGGCATGCCTGCCGCCGCCAAAGCCGTCGTGATCGCGCAGGCGCCTGGAATTGGCACAACCCGGAACCCGGCCGCCCTGACCTGCTCGACTGCGACGGTACCCGGATCGCTGATGCCCGGGGTGCCGGCATCTGATATCAGTGCGACCGATTTACCCTGCGCCAGCAGCGCCAGCAAGCGTTGCGCGGCAGCGCGTTCGTTGTGCTCGTGCGCTGATATCAGGTCCGCCTGTATTCCAAAATGGGCCAGCAGCTTGCGCGAAACACGGGTGTCTTCCGCGGCAATCGCGTGCACGGCTTTGAGGATATCGAGCGCGCGCAAAGTGATGTCCTGCAAATTTCCGATTGGCGTAGCCACCACATATAATGTGGGTTCGGCCACTTCCGTGCTTTCGCTATGCAAATTCGCCTGGCCTTCTCTTCATTGGTGTGTTCATTACTATACTGGGCGCTCTTGGCCTTAGCCACTGGCATTGCGACTGCTGACGACAGCATCGACAAGGTTCCTGGCATCGAGCCGCATATCGCGGTGATTCTTCCGCTGCAATCCGCCTCCTTTGGCAGGCTTGCCGATTCCGTGCGGCTGGGCGTTCTGAATGCGGCCGGGAATGCTCAACCGGGCAGCCTGAAGGTCAGGATTTACGGAACCGACGAAGATCCGCAGCGCATTCTTGCCGCCTACCAGCAGGCCAGGTCGATGGGAGCGCGCGCGGTCATCGGGCCACTGACCCGTAACGGGGTAACTGTCCTGGCGCAAAGCGGCCTCGTCAGCATACCGACGCTGGCGCTGAATATTCCGGATGGGGAAACCCAGCTGCCACGCGACCTCTATGTTTATGGCCTTCAAATCGAATCCGAAGCCCGCCAGGTCGCTCAATTCGCGTTTCGCAGCGGCGGATCCAAGGCATTCGTCATTGCGGGCGACTCGCCTTTGGGAGGCCGCATAGCCCAGGCGTTCACCGAGGAATGGAAAAACCTCAAGGTGGCATTAAGCGGACGTTTTGAATACACGACCGATTCCGCCACGCTGGCGCGATTGCGCGAACAAGTCGCAGCCTCCGGCGCAGATATCGTGTTCATGTCGCTGGATGCGTCACGCGCGCGCTTCATACGCCCCTATCTGGGCATCTCCGTTCCGGTCTATGCGACTTCGATGATATTCACGTCAAGCGCGGACGTTCTCGCCAATCACGATCTGGAGGGCGTGCGTTTTCTGGACATGCCCTGGTTGCTGCAGCCCGATCACCCGGCAGTAATCAGTTATTCTCAGCCAGACGCACCGCGGACGGGGCTCGATCAGGAACGTTTCTATGCACTGGGTATCGACGCCTATCGCCTGGCCCAGGAACTGCTGCGCCCCTACGAAACCATGGAGCCGCTGGACGGCGTGACCGGAACGATCACGCTGAACAATGCGCACCAATTCATCCGTACGCTTGTGCCGGCACAGTTTTCCCAAGGCGTTGCGAAACTATTGGAAGGTTCGCAGACCCGATGAGCGGGCGCGGTGCGCTCGCCGAGGAGGCGGCCGCGGAATTCCTGACCGGGCGCGGACTTACACTGCTGGAGCGCAATTATCGTTGCCGCTTCGGCGAGATCGACCTGATCATGCGCGACGGACGCGTGCTCGTCTTCGTCGAAGTTCGCTACCGACGCAACAAATCCTTTGGTGGCGCGGTCGCAAGCATCACCGCAAGCAAGCGGGAAAAACTGCTGCTCACGGCCAGGCACTACATGTCCGCCAGGCAGGAGATCCCGGCCTGCCGCTTCGATGCCGTGTTGCTTAACGGCGACACCGGGGATCTCGAATGGATCGAGAACGCATTCGGGGAATAGGCCTCGCAAGACGGATGGGCGCAAGCCTTTGTGCAATAATCCGCCCGTCACCGACATAACCATCAGCAATGGACCTGATCAGCCGAATCAACCAGCATTTTACCGACAGCGCCGAACTCAAGCTTCAGGCCATGGCGTTACTGGCCGGGCCGCTCGCAGATGCATCCGAGCGCATGGTCCAGTGCCTGATGAACGAGGGTAAGATCCTTTCCTGCGGCAACGGCGGTTCGGCCGCGGACGCGCAACACTTCGCCGCCGAATTGCTTAACCGCTTCGAGAAGGAACGTCCGCCGCTCGCGGCAATGGCGTTGAGTACAGACACTTCCACGATCACTTCGATCGCCAATGACTACCATTACAACGAGATATTTTCCAAACAGGTACGGGCATTGGGCCACCCTGACGACATCCTGCTGGCCATATCGACCAGCGGAAATTCTGCAAACGTAATGGAAGCCATTCTGGCCGCACACGATCGCCAGATGGATGTCGTCGCACTGACCGGAAGGAAAGGTGGAAAGATTGCGGCCCTGCTTGGACCGAACGACGTGCATATCTGCGTGCCTGCGGAACGAACGGCGCGCATCCAGGAAGTGCACCTGCTTTGCCTGCATTGCATGTGCGATGCAATCGACTGTCTATTGCTAGGAGTGGAATGAATGAAATCAACCCTGCGTGTTGTCACGCTGCTCGTCATCATCGTGCCGTTTCTGCAGTCATGCATTCCACTGCTGATTGGCGCCGGGGTGGGCGCCGGCGTCATGGTGGCGGACGACCGGCGCACCAGTCCCGCAATTCTGGAAGACGAAACCATCGAGATAAAGTCCAGGAATCGTATTACGGAGAAATATGGCGAGCAGGCCAATATCGGAGTGACCAGTTACAATCGTTTCATCCTGCTGACCGGACAGGCTCCGACCAACGAAATCAAGCAGGACGTGTCGGTGCTCGTTCTCGAAGTACCGAACGTGCGCAATGTGCAGAATGAAATTGTCGTCGGCAGCAGCAGCTCGGCGACCACGCACGCCACCGACGCGTTGCTGACCAGCCGGGTAAAGGGCAGGATCGCCCAAAACAAGGACGTCGGTGCCAATCACGTCAAGGTTATTTCGGAAGATGGCACTGTATTCCTGATGGGGTTGGTGACGCGTGCGGAAGGCGAATCCGCCTCCCAAACCGCGGCCACGACCAGCGGTGCGCAGCGCGTGGTAAAGGTCTTCGAATACCTGGATTGATCGACCGCCATGTCGCGATAAAAAAGCCCCGTCAGGGGCTTTTTCATTTCTGTCGCGCATCGAGCGGAGGAGGATCAGTTTTTGCGGAGCGCCGCATAAATTTCAAGCGTTCGTTTGCGCGCGACCGCGTGATCCACGATTGGCGTCGGATAATCGCGGCCGATTTCGACGCCCGCTGCGCGCTGTTCGAGGGCCGTCATTTGCCAGGGTTCGTGGATGAATTCTGCATCCACATTGGCCAGCTCCGGCAGGTAAAGGCGAATAAAACGGCCTTCCCCATCGAAATTGCGCGACTGCGTGACCGGGTTGAAGATGCGGAACCAGGGTTGCGCATCGCAGCCAGTCGACGCCGACCACTGCCAACCGCCATTGTTGGCCGCGAGATCGAAATCATTGAGCTTGGCGGCAAAGTAGGCCTCACCCCAGCGCCAGTGCACGTGCAGGTCCTTGACCAGGAATGACGCGGCGACCATGCGCAGCCGATTGTGCATGTAACCCGTCTCGTTGAGCTGCCGCATCGCCGCATCGACGAGTGGAAATCCCGTACGGCCCTCGCACCACGCACGAAAGTGATCTTCCGGATTCGGGAAGCGCAGCGCGTCATAGTCCGGCCTGAACGCCTGATTCACCACGTGCGGGAAATGATGAAGAATCGCGAAATAGAATTCGCGCCAGATCAGTTCGGAGAGCCAGGTCGCCGCGCCTTCCCCCTTGGTCGATGCTGCGGCCCGCACCAGCTCACGGATCGACAGCGTGCCAAAGCGCAGATGCACGGACAGATACGAGACACCGCGAACGCCCGGAAAATTGCGCCGGTCGCCGTAGCCGGCGATGCGATCGAGGAATTCCTCGAACATCTGGCGCGCACCGCTCATACCTGTCGGCAATTTCATGCGCGTCAAATTAGTGGAAGCAAAGCCGATTTCCTCGAGCGCGGGCATCCTGAGCGGCGCGCAGGATGCAAGGGAAACCACGTACCGATCGACCGGGTGGGCAGCAAAGGAGGACGACTCGAGCTTGGCCAGCCACGCTCGCTTGTAAGGCGTGAAGACCGTGAACGGACGACCGGCCTGCGTCAACACCTCGTCTTTCTCGAAGATGACCTGATCTTTGAACGTGTGCAGCGCGCAGTTCTGCTGCTGGAGCCTGGAGGCCACATCCCCATCGCGCTCCTTCGCGGCCGGCTCGTAATCGTGATTCGCATAAACTGCCTCGGCTCCAAGCTTCTCGGCAAAGGCCGGGATCAGGTCGCGGGCGCGGCCGGAAAGCACTTGCAAACCCCCGCCCATCTTCTCGAGAGACCTTGCCAGTTCCTGCAAGCTGAGCCAGATGAATTCGACGCGGCGATCCCGACGATCGGTCAACGCGTCCAGAATTTCGGAATCGAACACGAATACGCAATGCACTTGCCGTGCTTCCTGCAGCGCGAAATGCAAGGCAGCGTGGTCGTAACTGCGCAGGTCGCGTCGAAACCATACGATGGCGGTTCGATAGCGCCCGCCCACTGCCGAGCCCATCAGCCGATCGCGCGACGCAGCAGACGCACCGCGCCACCAATCAGCGGCAGCTTTGCGTACAGTTCCTCGCCGGTATCCCAATAATCGCGATGGTAGGACACCTTGCCTTCAACGTTGAAGCGCAAATGGCTCACGCCGTGAATTACCCTTTGAACCTGCGGCTTCCAGGCACGCATGCGAAAACCCAGGTCCCATACAAGAAATAATCCGCGCTCATCGCCAACTCTCTCGAGAACGACAAAGCGCGGATCGACCACCTGACGATACATCCTGGCGAATATTTTACGGATGTCCTCGATACGGTTCACTTCGTTGAACGGATCCTTGAAATAGGCGTCATCGGCATAGTAAAGCGCGAAATCCTGCACGCGATCCGGTGTCAGCGATTCATAAAAAGCCAGCAGGGCGCCGATAGCATTGCGATCCATGGCGGTCAAAGTCCGGTCAGCTTGTGAATCAGAGAAAAGTAAATGCGATAAGGCAGGAGACGCAATAGTTTGAGCCAAAAAGTGAAACGTTTCGGGAAATGAATTTCGAACTTGCCCGACTCGAACCCCGCGATCATTGCCTCCGCCGCCTCCTGCGCCGATATCAGGGCCGGCATCTTGAACGCGTTCTTGTCGGTAAGCGGCGTCTTCACGAATCCGGGATTGACCAGATAGACCCCGACCCCGCGCGGGTGGAGGTCGAGATAAAGTGTTTCTGTGAAATTGATCAACGCCGCCTTGGTGGCGCCGTAAACCAGGCTACTCGGCAATCCGCCGTAACCGGCGACGCTGGAAACAACGGCAATAGCCCCGCGGGAGTCACGGCAAAATGCCGGCGCCAGCAGCGCAGTCGCATTCATTGTGCCGATCAGGTTGATTTCGACCAACGCGCGCGCCTGGCCTGCATCCAACTCCCATGCGCGCACCGGCTGGTGGCTGCCGGCCAGCAATACCGCCAGATCAAGCCCCGACCAAGAGTCGTTGATGGTGTCAAATGCCGCGGAAATTTCTTCCGGCCGGATCACGTCAAGCGGCAGCTGCAGCGTCTGACCGGCAGTGCCGGTGGCCGCCACGTCTGCCAAAGCCTGCGCATTGCGCGCCGACAGCGCTACCCTTGCGCCCCTGGCGATCAGAGCACGCGCCAGCGCTGCACCAATGCCGCTGCTCGCTCCCACGATCCACACCCGGTATCCGGTCCAGTTCGCGATCGGCTTGTTCATCGACATTTGTTTTCCCCCGGCCGCATCGTCACTGACTCTTTTTGCGGAAAGACACGATGACTTCGCCCAGGCCTACGCCGAACTTGCTCATATCGGACTTGTTGAGCATGACTTCGTCATCCACCAGATACATCCAGTCGTCGAACTTGACGTTGTAGGTCTTTCCGTCGACGGGGACAGCGAGCACATAGCGCCAATGCAGGGCATTTCCCCTGGCCTCGCCCAACGCCTCGCCGACGACATCGGCAGCGCTACCGCGATAGTGATGCTCGTCGATTTTGGAGAGATTCCAGACCCTGCGGCTCTTGCTCCCGTCCGCATAGGTGAAATCCTCCTCCAGCGTGCCCTCGCCCGCCTGCCATGTGCCAGTCATTGCAACATGAAAACGCTTGATGACCTTGCCGGAACGATTGCGCACCAGGCCCCAGCCGTCCAGTTTGCCGCTGAAATACTTCGCCAAGTCGAGTTCCGGCTTTTCGTCGCGGTAAACGTCCACGTTCGTCCCTGCGCAACCTGCCAGCAACGACAAGCCCAGTGTTAATGCGATCAGCATTCGTATCATGTTCAGGCCTCCTTACTCAATTTGGATTCGACATCGTTTCGCCGGCCGACCGGGGCCACCCACAGCAGCGCCGCGGCGCCCAGCTTGATGGCGCAGGGCACGAGCGCATACACCGCGGCCAATGCGCCGGGCTGGTGCTGGACCGTACCCGGTTCGTAGCCTGCCCAGGCCAACAGCGGCAACGCAACGCCAGCCGCGGCGGCAAGATTGAATTTCTCGATCATCTGCCAGAGACCGAAGTAGACGCCGTCCGGGCGCTGCTGCCGCGGCGCTGCCTCGCCATCCACCACGTCGGCCAGAATGGAGGGCGGAATCGCCAGCTCGGCGCCATAGGCGATACCGGACAAAGCGCAGACGACCGCGAATTCAGTGACGTCACCAGCACCAAGGAAATAGGCCCAGACAAAAGCCAGCACTGCGAGCAACATCGCGCCGGTCCACGCCTGCTTCTTGCCGAGCCGACGGGAAACCGCAATCCATATCGGCATGCCGAGCGCACCGAACAGGAAGTACAACCCGAGAAAGACGCCGGCAAGATCGGGACGTCCGACGATGTCCTCCACGAAAAACAGGATCAGCGTTCCGGGAATCGCGCCGGCAATGCCGCTCAGCACGAACACCCCCATTAGCCAGCGGAACTTGCGGTTGCGCAGCGGCAGCAAGATCGATCGCAACGGCGCATGCGGCGCAGGCACGAACACCGGCGTTCGCGTGTGGCGCAACGTAACGAACGCCGCGACGATCAGGGCAGGCACGAAGAATAGTGAGAACAACGCCAGTCCACTGCCCGTATCCGTGCCCAGAAATCCTGGCACCGCTGCCGCGATCAGCACGCCCAACAGACCGAAAGCGCTGCGGGTTGCCGTGACGCGCGTACGCTGGTGATGATCGTCCGACAATTCCGCGCCCATCGCAAAATAGCTGATGCTCACCGCGCTGAAGCCCAGGTAGACGATCAGCAGGTTCATGCCCAGCCAGACCGCGAGTCCGATCTGATTAGACTGCGGCGGATGGAATAGTCCGACGAATCCCGCTGCCAGCAACGGCAATCCGAGAACGATCGCGATGGCGCGCCCTCTGGGCAAGCGCGCGCAGCGGTCGCTTAAGTATCCAAGCAGCGGGTCCTGAAACGCATCGAGCAAGCGTGCCGCCAGCAGGATGGCGCCAATCAGCGCCAGCGGCACACCGAGCTCGCCGGCGTACAACTTCGGAACATGCACGTAGACCGGCAACGCAGCCATGGCCAGCGGAATAGCCATGGCCGAATAGGCGAGCAACTGCGAGCGCGAGAGCGTTGTTGCGCTCACTTGGTGCCAATCAACGCTTTACGCAATCCTGGCTCACGGGTACGCGCATCCAGCCAGATGGCAAAAAAAGCTCGCGCAAATGCGGGATCTGCGATCAAACCGATCGCCTTGCCCTGATAGTAGAACTCCGCGCCGGCACCGGGCCGGTTGATCCCGGTAAGGTGCTCACCTTTCTTGACATCCGGAAACACGCGACCCATCTCGTCCATCCATCTGGCCAATTGCGGTTCATCCGTGAAGCCGAGCCTGCGCATTTCGTCCGCGCTGGTCTGTACGATACGGCTGGCCTTGAAATCGCGCGCATAGCGGATGTCCAGTGCGAACTCCTGCTCACCGGTCCATTTGTCGCCGCGAATCCACAGCGATGCATCGTAGACATGCAGGCCGAACCAGCGCAGGCGCCCTTCGCCGGCGAGCCTTAGCCCCGGAAAGTCCTTCGCCACCTGCTCTGGCAGAGCAATCGCCTGAGCGCAGACCGGCATCAGAAGCGCCAGAAACACCCACAAGCTCAGCCTATTCACGCTGCAGTTCCAGTTGCATGACGTCGGTGCTTGCGCAGCGGAACCCGACCTCGCAATACACAAAGTAAAATTCCCAGAGGCGCTCGAAGCGAGCGTCAAACCCCAGGGGACGCAGTTGGCTGCGCACCCGGCGATAACGATTGCGCCAGCTCTTGAGCGTCTCGGCATAATCGATGCCAAAACTTTTCTCTTCATGCACGCGCAGGCCGGCACGTCCGGCCAGTTTGCGGAATACGCTCGGGCACGGCAGCATGCCGCCAGGAAAGATGTATTGCTGGATGAAGTCCGTTGATTTCCGGTATTGCGCGAACAATTCATCGGCTATGGTGATGGTCTGGACCACCGCGCGACCGCCGCTTTTCAGTCGATCGCGAAGCGCCGAAAAATACGCCGGCCAGAAGCGCTCCCCCACTGCTTCGAACATTTCGATGGATACCACGTAGTCGTAGCTGCCCTGCACGTCCCGATAATCGGTCAGGGAGAATTGAATCAGGTCGGACAGGCCGGCGGCGTCAATCCTGTGTTGCGCGAATTCCAGTTGTGCCGGCGACAGCGTGATGCCGTGCACGCGACATCCGCGGCTGCGCGCCGCGTACTCGGCGAACCCACCCCATCCACAGCCGATTTCCAGCACCTGATCGCCGGCGCGCACACCAAGCCGGTCGAGGATACGCTCGTATTTCGCGATCTGCGCCTGCTCCAGGGTGCGATTGGCGTCACCGTCGAACAGTGCTGCGGAATACGTCATGGTTTCGTCGAGCCACGAGCGGTAGAACTCATTGCCAATGTCGTAGTGCGCGTGAATATTCTTTTTCGCGCCGTCGCGCGTATTGGCGCGGCGCAAATGGCGCAACCGGTAATACAGTCTGCCCCACCACTTGCCGTAAAGTATTTTTTCGAGAATGGCGCGGTTGATGGCTACGAGCTCGAGCAACGCGCGCAAGTCAGGCGTTTGCCAACGCTCGTCCAGGTACGCCTCCGCGAATCCAACGTCGCCCGAACGCCTGACGTCGTCGAATACGCGCCAGTCCTCGAGAAGAAGTGTTGCGTCGGGCCCAGGCAGTTCGCCGGTAAAGCTGAATGCCTGGCCTCCGGGCACAACGAGGGTAAGCCGGCCATGGCGCAAGCGCGCGAGGAGCGCAAGCAGCAGTTGGCCGGATCTGGGCACGCGCTCAGCAAAGCGCCGGGAAGTGGCTTCAATCGGATTCATCGGGTGAGTTCCTGTGACGGCGGAGCAGGCTTGGCAAACCAGGGCACGCCCTTGATCCACAGCCTGAGCGCCTGAAGGTGGATGCGGGCCATTACGCCAAACGTCATCCACGGATAAAGAACGAACGCGCGCGCCAGTGCGGGCGCGCCGTATGCGGCACCTCGCCCGGAGATCGCGGTATGCAACAGCCTGCCCTGGGAATCGCCGTAGTCGATTCGAATCTGCGTGTCATTGTTGCCTACGTCGAATTGAAACCGGTATTCGCCGGATACGTCGCAAAACGGCGATACGTGGAAAACCTTGCGGGCCTCCATGATGTCGCTTTCCAGAATCCGCCGATGATCAGGGTGGAACAGCAGGTAATGGTGGTGTTCCCCGAATGTGTTGTTGACTTCGCACAGGACAGCGCGCAGCGCCCCGCTTTTGTCATGGCATAGCCAGAAACTCACCGGATTGAAGACGTATCCGAGCATGCGCGGAAAGGCCTGCAACAGGATCTCGCCATCGACTTCGCCCAAGCCTTCCCTGGCAAGCAGCGCGCGTATCCAGTGCTCCGGGTGGGAGCCGTCTCGCGCACCGTGATCGGCGAAATGGAAACTGAACAGGTTCCAGCGATTGACCGAGAACAGGGCATTGTCGAGGCGATGCAGATCGCTGAGCGCGAAGCGCATGAAGAAGACCCGGTAGCGAAACGAATGGCGCCGCGGCCTGGTCCGCGCATGCGCGACCGCGCCGTGATAGATGCGCGCGCTCACGCGGCCAGTTCTTTCATTTGCCAGGGCGCCTGCACGCCCATTGCATTTGCCACCGATAGCGCGGACTGCAGACCGTCTTCGTGGAATCCATAACCCGTCCATGCCCCGCAAAACCAGGTATGCCGCTTTCCCTGAATGGCGGGCAATTCGCGCTGTGCCGCAATGGCTGCGATGTCGAAAATGGGGTGTGCATACTCGAATCGGCCAATGACCGAATCGGGGCGCGGCTCGTGGGTCGGATTAAGCGTGACCATGACCGGGTTCGAAAAAGGCAAGGGCTGCAGCTTGTTGATCAGATAGGTCACGCTGACCGGTCTTGCGTCCGGACCGCCCGCACCGGCGATGTAATTCCAGGCCGCCCAGGCCTCGTGATTGCGTGGCAAGAGCGAAGTATCCGTATGCAATACGGCGCTGTTGGGTTGATAGCCGAAACGGGACAGGATTTTTCTTTCGGCATCCACGGCGTCGGCCAGCAGCGCCAGCGTCTGATCGCTGTGGCAGGCGAACACGACCCGGGAGAATTTTTCCGACTCGCCCCCCCTGAATCTCAGCTCTACGCCGTCCGTGTTGCGCATAACGGATTCAACCGGACACGCCAGCCTTACGTCGTCAATTGCCGCGGCCAGTCGGCTCACGTACTCCCGGCCGCCGCCGACAACGGTCCGCCACAGCGGGCGGTCGGTGAGTTGCAGTAGCCCGTGGTTATGACAAAACTGGAAAAAGGTACGGGCGGGATATTCCAGCATCTGGCGGGTCGGACAAGACCAGATGGCTCCGCTCATCGGCAGCAGGTACCAATCGCGAAAGCTGCGACCGTAGCCACCGCGCGCCAGGAAGTCACCTAGTGAAATTTCGTCCGAGCGATGTGTCGCGACGATTTCGCTGGATTCGCGGTTGAAACGCAGGATGTCCTTCAGCATCGCCCAGAATTCCGGCCTGATCAGATTGCGCTTCTGGGCAAAAACGCTTGCCAGCGATGTGCCAGCCCATTCCAGGCGCTCTTCATCGACGCGAACGCTAAATGACATCTCGCTGGATGCCGATTGCACACCCAGGACGTCAAACAGTTCCATGAGATTGGGGTAGGTGCGTTCGTTGAATACCAGGAATCCGGTGTCGACCGGTGCGCTTATGCCATCGACTTCGATGTCCACTGTATTGGTATGGCCCCCGAGATAGTTGCCGGCTTCGAACAGCGTGACGCGAAATTGACGTGAAAGCAGCCATGCTGCAGCCAGGCCGGAAATGCCGGACCCGATTACAGCGATGCGCGTCGAATGATTCATTGGTCGTCCTTTAAAATGGCTGAACCTTGTTGGCTGCCGCATGAGGAATCGGTAACTGGACCCGCGACACGGGCAAATCCATCCCTCGGCTTAAAAAAATCAGCGTGAGCCGGCCCCGGGGGAATAATGGGTTCTCCATTACCCCGCAAGATCGAAATTACGAACCCGGAAGGGGGAGGGGATACCGGACCCGTACTGGACGCCCGAAAGCGCCGACCCTCGCTGAACTCTGCAATGACGGCAACTGCCGTCTTTCGCGTATCTACGCCCACTATTCACGATTGGATTGCACCGCTCGTCTATCCCAGGAAAATCAATCAGATGTTATTTTGTCCTAGTCAATTACAAACTATATAGCTATAATATGGGCTTATTTCGCCTTAGTCAATATTTTTGTCTTGGACAAAACAGTCGATTCCGTAAATATCAGCGCGGTCGAGCGGGACACCGGTCTGAGCAAGGACACCTTGCGCATGTGGGAGCGACGCTACGCCTTCCCCAATCCGGCGCGCGACCAGCACGGAGAGCGCGTCTACCCGCCTGGACAAGTAGAAAAGCTCCGTTTGATCAAACGGTTGATGGATCTTGGTCACCGCCCAGGAAAGCTCGTCAAGCACTCCATGGAGGCGCTGCAGGCGCTCGGCTCAGACGCGAATCAGGGCGCGCCGATCAGCAGCGACGTGGACATCTACCTGAAATTGATCAGGTCGCACGACGCACTCGAACTGCGCTCGCGACTGGCACAAGCCCTGACACGCACCGGCCTGCAGAACTTCATTATGGAAACCGTCGCGCCGCTCAATGTCGTCGTGGGCAATGCCTGGATGACCGGTGAAATCGCCATATACGAAGAGCACATGTACTCGGAACTGATCCAGAATCTGCTGCGCAGCGCGATCGCATCGATACAGCCCCAGGGACGGACACCGAGAGTCCTGTTGACGTCGCTACCGCAGGAACAGCACGGCATTGGCCTGCTAATGGCCGAGGCCATGCTCGCCGTCGAAGGCGCCAGCTGCATTTCCCTTGGAATGCAAACGCCGCTGGCCGACATCGTGAAGGCGGCGCTCGTGCATCATGCAGACATCATTGCACTGTCTTTCAGTTCCTCGTATCCGGAAACCAGGGTGGCAGAAGCTCTGAAGCAGCTGCGACAGGCCGTGCCCGCGGCAACGCAGATCTGGGCGGGGGGGCTCGGTGCGGCACGCATGCGCAAGCCGCCCGAAGGCGTTCAGCCTGTGGTCGATTTCGCACAAATGATCGAACTTGTGAAACAGTGGCGAGTCAATGCAACGGCATAGCGGTTATACTCGCGCGACCCTGGACATCGCCAGGTTGAGGCGACGTGCGGTATACATGCCAGAGCGTCGCATCCATAGAAGATTATTCAACGTAAATTGCGTGTCACACAACCGCGCAACAATGGCGCGATTCCAATGACCAAATTATCACCCATGCTTTATCCCGAGCTGTTCAAGGCCTTTGAAGCCGTCCGCTGGACCATGGATTCCGATATCCCCTGGGACGAATTCGACCCGGCCAGTCTTTCCGACGAGCAAGCCCTTACCATCAAGATGAACGCCATCACGGAGTGGGCCGCGCTGCCCGCCACCGAAATGTTCCTGCGAGATAATCGTGAAGACAGCGATTTCTGCGCATTCATGTCGGTATGGTTCTACGAAGAGCAGAAGCATTCGTTGGTGCTCATGGAATACCTGCGCCGCTTCCGTCCCGACCTGGTTCCCAGCGAACAGGAATTGCACGCCGTGCGTTTCGATTTCGATCCCGCTCCAGCGCTGGAAACGCTGATGATGCATTTCTGCGGTGAGATCCGCCTCAACCACTGGTATCGACGCGCGGCGCAGTGGCACACCGAACCGGTCATCCGGAAAATCTACGACCACATTTCGCGCGACGAAGCCCGCCATGGCGGGGCTTATCTGCGCTACATGAAAAAAGCTATCGACCAGGGCGGCGACGTCGCACGCTCCGCGTTCGCCAAAGTCGGCCTGCTGATGGCATCGAGCGGCCGTAGTCGCAAGCCGCTGCACCCGACCAACCTGCACGTGAACAAGGCGTTGTTCCCCAACGACACCGTGCAAAGCCGCCTGCCGGACCCGTCGTGGCTGGAGCACTGGCTCGACTCGCAGATCAAATTCGACCGTGAATGGGAAGCCAGGGTCGTCAAGATGATTCTGCACAATCTTTCCAGCCTGTTTGAACTGCCGATTCGAACCGTGCAGGAGCTGTCCCGCTACCGCAAACAACTGTCCAGGCTGGCCGCCTAGCCCGCCCCTGCGCGCCGCCGTCCTGGCCGCAATGTATCATTGGCGCCAGCGCCATGAGCCAGCTTCCCGCATTCGAAAACAAGATCGTCCCGCCTGAGCAGCTGGACAACCGGCTGGCCATGGTGAGCCGGCCCCTGGTATTCACCAACGGCGTCTTCGACGTACTGCACCGCGGGCATGTCACCTACCTCGCCGAATCACGCGCGCTCGGCGCGTGCCTCATCCTCGCACTTAACTCCGATCCTTCCGTAAAACGGCTCGGCAAGGGGCCGGACCGGCCAGTCAACACCCTGCAGGACCGGCTGGCCGTGGCCGCCGCCCTCGAGAGCGTCAGCCTCGTCACCTGGTTCGACGACGACACGCCGCTTTCGCTCATCCTGAAATGCCGACCGGACGTATTGGTAAAAGGCGGCGACTGGCCGATCGAAAAAATAGTCGGGGCAAATGAAGTGCTGGGCTGGGGCGGCAAGGTAAAGTCCATCGCCTTCCAGTTCGAACGCTCGACCAGCGACTTGCTGTCCCGCATCCGCAATTCCTGACTTTTCCCGTAAGGATCCAACATGTCTGCCCGTTTCAAATTCCTGCGTGATACCTGGCGCCTGATCAAGCCGTTCTGGACATCCGAAGAACGCTTTATGGCGTGGATTCTGCTCGGCACGGTCATTGGCCTGACGCTCGCCATGGTTTACATGAACGTGCAGTTCAATTACTGGAACAACGATTTCTACAATGCGCTGCAGGAAAAGGACAAGGCCGCGTTCTGGCGGCTGATGGGGCGCTTCACTTTCCTGGCAACCGCCTACATCCTCATGGCCGTCTACGCTTTCTACCTGAACCAGATGTTGCAGATTCGCTGGCGGCGCTGGCTGACGGACAGCTACCTCAAGCAGTGGTTGAGCAAGCGTGCCTATTACAGCTTGCAACTGGGCGGCAACCCCGCCGACAACCCTGATCAGCGCGTAGCGGAAGACTTGAAAATATTCGTCGACCAGTCTCTGGATCTTGCGCTCGGATTCCTGAATGCGGTGGTCACGCTGGGGTCCTTCGTCGGCATCCTGTGGGGCCTGTCCGGGCCGCTCGAAGTTCCGTTCAACGGTAGCCAGATCATCATTCCCGGATACATGGTCTGGGCCGCGCTGCTTTACGCGATCGTCGGCACATGGCTAACGCACAAGATCGGCAAAAAACTGATCATGCTGAACTTCAACCAGCAACGCTTCGAAGCCGACTTCCGCTTCGGACTGGTACGATTCCGCGAAAATGCCGAAGGTGTCGCGCTTTATGGCGGCGAACAGGACGAATTGCGCAGCTTCCGCACCCGATTTGGCAGTGTGGTGGACAACTGGTGGCAAATCATGCGGCGCCAGAAAATCCTCAATACCTTCACCATCGGTTATAGCCAGGCCGCCATCATTTTTCCCTTCCTCGTTGCCGGCAACCGCTATTTCGCCGGCACGATCCAGCTCGGTGGCCTGATGCAGATATCAAATGCATTCGGGCATGTGCAGGGTTCGCTGTCCTGGTTCATCAACGCGTACAACACGTTCGCAACCTGGAAAGCCACCGTAGACCGCCTGCTCGGATTCCACAATGCAATCGAGGACGCGCACGTGCGGGCGGCCGGCGCGTCGGGCGTGCGGCAAACCCAGGATACGGAATCCGACCTGGTCATCGACAACGTCGCGCTGAGCCTGCCGGACGGATCGCCGCTTATGGCAAGTTCAAACGCGACCGTCAGGCCGGGCGACAGCCTGCTGGTGCGTGGGCCGTCGGGTTCGGGAAAAAGTACGCTGTTCCGCGCCATTGCCGGTATCTGGCCCTTCGGCAGCGGCCGGGTGCAGATGCCGGACCGTTCCGCCACATTGTTCCTGCCGCAAAGGCCTTACCTGCCAATCGGCACGCTGCGCGACGTGATTGCCTATCCCGCTCGCGACAGAATTTTCTCAGAGGAAAGCGCCCGGGATGCACTGAGCGCGGTGGGCCTGGGTCACCTTGTCGGGCGTCTCAACGAGCAGCAAAACTGGTCGATGCAGCTGTCGCCCGGAGAGCAGCAGCGTGTTGCGTTTGCCCGTGCCTTGTTGCAGCAACCGGCATGGCTGTTCCTGGACGAGGCGACCGCCTCGCTGGATGAGCCTGCCGAGCAACAGCTCTACCGGCTGCTCAAGGAAAGACTGCCGCGGACGACGCTCGTCAGCATCGGCCATCGCTCGACTTTGCTGCCGTTCCATGCCCGCGTGATGGAACTCAAGGACGACGGCCACGGTTTGCGGGTATTGTCTCCCGCCTAGCGCCACATCAGGACGGCGGGCATTCCACCGCCCGCACGTCCGTTCCGGGAAATCCGCTCTTCAGGTTGCCGACTCGCAATGCTTGCTCGTCGGTGGGATCGCGCAGCAAAAAGGCGGACTTCGCGACCTTCTGTTCACGCTCCCCGATCTGCGCCGAGCGCACGCCTTTTGCGCGCAGGGAGGCCAGGTACTTTCTAGCGCCATCTTCATTGCGAAAAACGCCCAGGGCGACCGCATAGCGCCAGCGGCCGGCTTCGAGTATCGGTGCATACTCCTCTACACCGCGCTCTTTCAGTTCGCTGGTTTTGCGCTCCATTTCGGCTTTCGATCTGAGCGGCGGAATGAAAATCCAGTAATTGGTCGCGACGGTTACTTCCATTTTGCTGACGCGTGCGCCCAGTGCAAGCGCGTCCAGCGCAGCCTGGGCCTTGGGCAGATCAGCCGCGCCGAAATTGCCCCACTCGATGCATACGCCGCTAACCGGCGCCGCTGCAATCACCGCAGGCGGCGACACGGGCGGCGGTCGTGGCGCGACGATGCGTATCTGCTCCGCATTCAATTGCTGCCTGAGCAATTGCGCGTCGGGATTCGGCGCGCGCTCGCGCAGGAAGGCAAACCCGGCCAGCCCCAGGTTCGCGACCAGCAGCACGAAAAATACCCACTTCATTGCGGCTCCATCGCGATTCTTACCAGGCCCTCGAGCACCAGTTTTTCGACGAGGCGCGCCGGCCCACCCAGATGGCGCGCGACCAGTGCGCCCGATCCGCCGCTGACGATCAACGCCGCTTCCCCGTGTCCCGCCGCCCGCATTGCCGTGCGCATGCGGTCAATCGCTCCGCACAAAGCCTGGATGGCGCCGCTGGTGATTGCGTCGCGAGTGCTGCGCGGAAACTCGGCAAATTCCCCGCGTTCGGAGGACAGGCGCGCGGTGTTGGCCGCCAACGCTTCGTGCATCAGGTCGAAGCCCGCAACGATGACTCCGCCGAAGAATTCCCCGTTCGCGCTTAGCGCGTCGACGGTCATTGCGGTACCGGCGTTCACGACGAGGCAGGCATCGGATGAGAATTTGCGCGCGCCGATCAACGCCGCCCAACGGTCAACGCCAAGCTGCGAGGGCGTGTCGTAGAGACTGGTCACCCCGCACTGCGAACGCGTGCTGCCAGCCCAGCGCGGTGCCGTCGGCCAGCGGCCGGCATAGTCCCGCAGCCTGCGCCCTACTTCGTCGCCCGCGACATTGGCGATCACGATCGCAGACGGGCCTGGCAACAATGACCATTGCGCAGGCAGCGCGTCGAGTTCCGCGCGCAAGACCCAGCCCTCGCGCACGAATTCGCGGCCGTCATGCATCGCCCATTTCACCCGGCTGTTGCCGGCATCGACTGCGAGAATCAAGCTGGTATCGCCCTGTCCATCGGAGGAAAATTCAGGCGGCGCCACGCAGGCTCAACTCTCCGCCGTAAAATTTGCGCGGCCCCGAGCGAGTATGCAGCAGCAAGGCCCCATCGTCGCCGACGCTGCCCACCCGGCCTTCGATTTCGGAGCGGTCGGGCATGCGCACGCGAACCACCTTGTCCTGAAAGGCATGCAGGCTCTCCCACTCCTGACGGAAGGGCGCAAACCCTTGCGCCGAGAATTGCCGCAATACGGCGTCCAGCTCGACCAGAATCTGCGCGAACAGCTGATTTCGGTCCGCGTACACGCCGATCTTCACCAGATCGACCACCGGCTGATCGATACGCGCCCGGACAGACTCCGCCAGCCTCAGATTCATGCCGATGCCGATGACCGCGACGGTAGGGCCCATGACGTCGCCGGCCAGCTCGATCAGAATGCCGGCCAGCTTGAGGTGGCGCCACAGCAGATCGTTTGGCCATTTCAGCTTCACGTCCAAGGCGCCTTTTTCGCGCAACACGCGCACCAACGCAATACCGACCACCAGACTCAAACCACTCAGGAAGCCGGCACCCTGGTCGAAACGCCACAGCATGGAAAAAGTCAGCGCGCCGCCCGGGCTCGAGTGCCAGTCGCGGCCACGCCGGCCGCGGCCCTGGGTCTGCGATTCGGCGGCGATTACACTGCCGGAGCGCGCCCCGCGCTGCGCCCGATCGAGCATGTCGGTATTGGTCGAACCGGTGCGATCGACGACCTCCAGATCGAAACGCTCCGCACGCTTGCCAAGGTGGCCGACAACGCGATCGCGCGCCAGCCACTGCACCGGTGTCATCAACCGATAGCCGCGACCATGCACTTTGTATACCGTAAGGCCGAGGGCCTCGGCGTCGGCCAGCGCGTTCGATACCGAGCCGCGCGTGATTCCCAAAACCTGTCCCAGCGCTTCGCCGGAATGAAATTCGCCATCTTCAAGGAGACGCAGAACTTCTAGCGTGTGTGGAGTCAAAATAACGGTAACCTTGGGGAAAAATATTCTCTTCCACTATACCGCAAGCCCGGGCGGCGAATGGCGTGGACCGAGCGGCGGGCCGGGATCCGCCCGACTTGAAA
Organism: Betaproteobacteria bacterium; assembly: GCA_039931685.1. Taxonomy (GTDB): domain Bacteria; phylum Pseudomonadota; class Gammaproteobacteria; order Burkholderiales; family JACQAP01; genus JACQAP01. Next base: position 37,318 of record JBDTRK010000008.1, read on the forward strand.
AGGAGTAAACCATGTTCAAGAACATCCTGATTCCGACTGACGGTTCCGCCCTCTCGAAAAAAGCCATCAAGGCGGGCGTGGACCTGGCCCGGGCGACGGGCGCCAGGGTGACCGGCTTCTATTCGCCGGAACGGTATGAAATTCTCGCCTATGGCGAATACTTTCCCCCGGATCTGATATCACGCTCGGAATGGGACGATCGCTCGAAGAAAACCGCCGCGCGTTTTCTGTCCGTGATCGAAAAGGAAGCCGCCAATGCCGGCGTCCGCTACACCGGCCTGTATCTGGACAGCGTGACGCCCTGGGAGGCAATCGTCGAGGCAGCGAAAAAGAAAAAGTGCGACCTGATCTTCATGGCCTCGCACGGCCGCTCGGGAATTTCGAGCTTGCTGCTTGGCAGCCAGGCCGCGAAAGTCCTTTCGCATTCCAGGATACCCGTGCTGGTCTACAAGTAGCCAGTCCCGGCGCTGCTTGCGGTGCCCGTCAGGGCGCTGTTCCGACCCGCAACGTTTCGACGACGCGGCTTGTTGCGTGCGGGGCGCGCAAGATCAGCCCGGCCGCGTTGCCGCTTACCGCTTCCACCAGTGTTAACCCGATCGAAGTGATGCGCATCGATTCGCCGGCGCGCAGGAAATCATCGCGCGCCAGCCCCTCCTGGGTAATCCACAGCGTACCCCACACACAATGAACCGTCGTGCCCAATTCGGCACGCAGCCGCAAGACTTGTCCCGGCGTCAGTTTGAGTGCGGCATTGTGTATGTCCACGATCATGCATGCATATTGGGTATTTTACCGTGGCCGTAACAGATTCAGCAATATCGAATTGTTTGCGTTACAGTTCGCCAAATTCCACACCGTACTTGTTCATTGTGAGGACGGCTGTACCTGTTCCTCGTTACCCCTAGTTGATTAGAGTGCTGCCATGACCGAGCAAGCCGTCCTCTACGAAAGCGTCGCCGACTCGATATCAGGCATGATCGGCGCCGGCACGCTGCGTCCCGGCGAGCGCGTTCCCTCGGTGCGGCGGCTGTCCGCCCAGCGCAGGGTTTCAATAGCGACGGTGTTGCGCGCGTATGAAGTTCTCGAAAACCGCGGGTTGATCGAAGCGCGGCCGAACGCCGGCTACTATGTCCGTCATCGCATGCCGGTGGCGGCCGAACCTTCGATTTCCAAGCCGCCGAGCGCGCCGCGTCTGGTCGGCATCGGCGCACTTGTTCAGGAAGTACTCGATTCGCGCCGCCCGGACGTGGTGTCCTTCGGCGCGGCCTGCCCCGGCCCGGATCACATGCCGACGGCCCGACTGCAGCGCACGATTTCGTCGATCGCACGGCGCAAGCCGCTGTCGCTCACGCAGTACGTGCTGCCACCGGGTAACGAAGAACTGCGGCGCCAGATCGCGCGCAAGTCCCTCGACCTCGGATGCAACCTCGCGGCACGGGACATCATCGTGACCCATGGCTGCATGGAAGCCCTGAACCTTTGCGTGCGGGCGGTGGCGAAGCCGGGCGACACCATCGCGCTGGAATCGCCGACCTATTTCGGATTGCTGCAGATTCTTGAAAGCCTGCAGATCAAGGCGCTGGAAATTCCCACTCATCCACGTGAAGGCATGTCGCTCGATGCGCTGCAGTTTGCGCTGGAACGCTCGAAGATCGCGGCGGTCATCGCCATGCCGAACGCGCAGAATCCGCTCGGCTTCACCATGTCGGACGAAAACAAGAAGCGCCTGGTGAAAATGCTCGACGAGCGCGGCGTGCCGCTGATCGAGGACGATGTATACGGCGATCTTTTCTACGGCGACGCCAGGCCGGTGCCGGCCAAGGCGTTCGATCGCAGCGGCAACGTCATGCTCTGTTGCTCGTTCACCAAGACGGTGGCGCCGGGTTTTCGCCTTGGCTGGGTTTCACCCGGTCGCTGGCATGCGCAGGTGCAGATGGCGAAGTTCATCAACTCCGTGGGCAGTCCGGAACTGCTGCAACTGGTCCTGGCGGATTTTCTCGCCAGCGGCGGCTACGACCGCCAATTGCGTAACCTGCGCCGCATATTCCGCGACCAGGTCGCCCACATATCCACGGCGGTCACCGAATATTTTCCCGCCGGCACGCGCATCACCCGGCCGGCGGGCGGCTTCATCCTGTGGGTCGAATTGCCCCCGGGCTGCGATTCGGAAGAGTTGTTCCGCCAGGCGTTGCGTAACAAGATCTCCCTCGGTCCCGGCACGCTGTTTTCGGCCACCGACCGCTACCGCAACTGCATTCGCATGGGATGCGCGGAACCATGGTCGCCGCGTGTCGAGCAGGCGGTCGCCAAGTTGGGCGAGCTCATCAAGAAGCAACTCTGACGCGACGTCGCACTCGCGATTTAGCGCAGGGCTGTCGCCATGCGGCGACAGCCCTGCGCTGCGGATCGCAAACCAAAATTCTGCTGGCGAACTATTCGCGCCGCACCCCGACTAAGCTCGTGAGCGCGATGCCGCGTTCGCATTTTTTTCGGATCAATCAGCAAAAAGGAAATCACATGAAGAGAATCCTGATGGCATTTGCATTGGCAGCTGCAACACTTGCCCCGGCGGCGATGGCTCAAGGCACCAGTGACCTCATGTTTGGCGGCACGGTCGGTTTCGCCAAACCGCATGGCTCGGACAATGATGCGGCCACGATCATCGGCGGCCGGCTCGGCAAACAGATTCAGGGCAACTTCTCCTGGGAAGCCGACCTGAATCTGAGCGTTACCGACGGCCAGATCGGCACGAATCGCGACTGGAACATCAACTCGGTGGCTGCTTACGGCGTGTATCGCACCGACGGCGACATTCACCTGAAGGCGAAGCTCGGTGTCGCCTACTGGGACGACGACTTCGACAAGGACAGCAGCCTTACGGCGGGAATTGGCCTGGGTTTCCGTCTTGGGCGCGGCGTCCTCGACGTCGAGTACACGCAGTTGAACGACCACGTCGACTACATCACGGCGGGCTACTCCTTGCCCTTCTGAGAACGGCACGCCAGCCGCCGCGCGGAAAGTTTTCCCGCGGGACCGCGAATGAAAATCCCCGCGGGGCTTTCGCCCTGCGGGGATTTTTTAATACGCCAGCCCTTACGGGCCGGAAGAATCCTGCGTTTAGCTCAGTGCGTGACCGACCGCGTTGACGTAAATCGCATAGATCGACGTACTGCCGCACATGAACAGGCGGTTGCGCTTGGTGCCACCGAAGCACAAGTTTGCAATGACTTCCGGCGTGTGCAGGAAGGCCAGCAACGAGCCGTCCGGGTGATGCACGCGCACGCCGTTGGTGTCCATACCGCCCCAACCCCAACCGCACCAGACGTTGCCGTCGGTGTCACAGCGGATGCCGTCGGTGAATCCCGGCGCGAAATCTGCGAACACTTTCGGATTACTCAGCGCCGTTCCCTTGACGTCGAATACGATGATGTTGGCGGGATGGCCCGGCCCGTCGGTCGCGCCGGTATCGACCACGTAGCAACGCTTGAAGTCTGGCGAGAAGCAGATGCCGTTCGGCCGGCCCATCGGGCCTTCCGCGGCGATCGTGACCTTGCCGGAAGGATCGATGCGATAGACACGCGTGGGCAACTCGAACTCGGCCTTGTGTCCTTCGTACGGCCCCATGATGCCGTAGCCCGGGTCGGTAAAGTACAGCGATCCGTCATGATGGGTCGCGACGTCGTTCGGCGCGTTGAGCTTCTTGCCGTCGAAGCTGTCGCACAGAATCGTCCAGGTACCGTCGTATTCACGGCGGCGCACGCGGCGGGTATCGTGTTCGCAGGCGATCAGGCGTCCCTGATTATCGCGGCCGTGGCCGTTCGAATAGCCGGACTCGGTCTGATACACGCTGACATGGCCGTCGTCCTCGTTCCAGCGCAGGGTGCGGTGATTGGGAATATCGCTCCAGATCAGGGAACCCCAGTCACCCATCCACACCGGACCTTCGCACCACAGCGCCCTGTCGTTACCCTCGCCATGCCAGATGCGCTGCAGGGTTGCATTGCCTTGACGTCCGCTGAAGCGCTTGTCCTTCACTTCGAACGCGGGTTCGGGGTAAGTGATGGTTTCGTTGCCGGTCCAGTCACGGTCGCGGCCGAACTTATCGGTGCCCGCAAACGCCGAGCCTGCCGTGGCGGCGACGGCCGCGGATGCGGCGGCGGTAGCAAGGAAACTGCGCCGGCTCATCGCCGCCGGTTTTTCTGCACGCGCCGTGGTCAGTTCGGCAGCTGCATTATCTTGTGATCGTTCCATATCGGTTCTTCCTCCTAAGTTAATGAACTTCCCGCCTCGCCTTTTTTTGTCCATGCCGGAGAGGCAACATTATTTTGGCTGCGCCGCCCTGCGGTTTGCGCAGCCACCGGAGACTTTTGTTCCCCAGCGTCAGCAGTCGACTTTGAAACCTTAGTCTTACACGGCAAGCTTGGCAACCCGTCTCGAGATGAGACGCCATGCGCCCATCCGGCTGGATTAAGATGACCGCATTGTCCCGGAGCCCCCGATGAAATTCGTCAGCCAGTTACTGTCCGCCCATCTTGCCCGTTATCCCGCAATGCAGCTTGATGACGTCTACAAGTTGCTGCACCAGGCGGCGCTGGGTCCGGGGCATGCAGTGGCGAATCCTGTTGCAGCGCGCAAGCGGCTGGACGAGGAAATAGCCGCCCTGGGTGAGGAGTCCGCAGAATTATTACAAGATGTCATATCACCCGACGGCAGGCTCGGCCGCGTGCACTTGCGACCCTATCTTGCATCGGGTGGCGACCGCGATGCTTTGCATCGCGCCTTTGTCGAGACCGCGAACAGCTATCCAGCATCGCCCGACAAACTCGCCAAATTCTGCGGCTGCCTCGGCGATCTCGCGGCCGCCGGTGGAATTCCGTTCGCGCGCGAGGAGGTGGTCACGTATTTCGGCAAGATCGCGAGCGACGGATATCCCGCGATTCATCACTCCGAGGCATTTCGAAACGCCTACCGGCCGGCGTATCGCGTCGTGGCGATCGATCTGCTGCAAAAATAATCTCATTTCGGAGTCACGCTCATGGACGAACTGCGCATTACCGACGTGCGGGCATACCCGACTTCCTTTCCGGTCGACCCGAAAAACAGCGTGACCCTGGGCATCGGCCGCGCCGTCAAGCGCGACGCCGTTATCGTCAAGGTCACTACGGCGCAAGGCATCAGCGGCTGGGGCGAGGCGCACCACGGCCGTTGTCCGGGCGCCGTCGCCCATCTCGTCAATACCACGATGAAGCAGCTGGTCCTCGGCCAGGACGCGAACGACATCACCGGGGTATGGAAAAAAGTCTATGACAAGCAGCTCGCCAGCCACGGCATGGGCGCCGGCGCCTGCCTTGCGCTGTCGGGCATCGACATGGCGTTGTGGGATATTCGCGGCAAGGCAATGAAGCTGCCGCTCTACAAGCTGCTCGGCGGACGCTCGAAGCCGATACCTGCGTATGCCGGCGGCGTATCACTGGGTTATCAGGATCCCTTGTTGCTGGCGGAAGAAGCGCGGCCGCATATCGAGGCCGGCTACAAGGCCGTCAAATTACGCATCGGCGATTCGGTTGCGCGTGACATCGCGCGCATTGCCATGATCAGAAAAACCTTCGGCGACGAACTGGTGATCCTGACCGACGCCAATACCGGTTACACCGTGGCGGATGCGCGTGCGGCGATGCCTGCCCTGGACGACCTGGATGTCGGCTGGCTCGAAGAACCGTTTCCTGCACACGATTACCTGTCTTATCGCGAGGCCACGCGCCTGGGCCGCACGCCCCTGGCGGCGGGCGAGAATCACTACACCCGCTTCGAGTTCAATCGCGTCATTGAAGATGGTGCGATCACCATCCTGCAACCAGACCTTTCCAAGACCGGTGGCATGACCGAGGCCTTGCGCATCGCCGCACTCGCATCGAGCTGGAAACTGCCGATACACCCGCATACATCGATGACCGGGCTCAACATGGCCGCGACCATCCATTTCCTGGCGGCGATCGAGAACGGCGGCTACTTCGAGGCCGACGTTTCCAAAGACAACCTGTTCCGCGACAGTCTGGTATCGGCGCCTTACAAGGTCGACGTCGACGGCAACGTCCTGCCGCTGGAAGGCCATGGCATCGGCGTGGAACTGGACGAAAGTTTCCTGCAGGCGCATCCGGTCATCGAAGGCCCCGCCTATGTCTGAGCACACGTGGGGGCCGCATGGCTGACAGCATCAGGCTTGAGCGCCATGAAGACGTTGCGCTCGTCATCCTCAACCGGCCGGAAGTGTTGAACGCCATCAACGTTGCGATGCGCGAGACGCTGATCACCCTGCTTGCCGAACTGAACCGCGACGACGCCGTGCGCGCCATCGTCATCACTGGCAGCGGTGAGCGGGCCTTCTGCTCGGGGCAGGACCTCGACGAAACGTCGAAGTACGGCGTCGGCGACGTAGATGCCTGGCTCACGCGCCAGCACGCGATGTATGCCGCCGTGCGCGACCTCGACAAGCCCTGCGTCATCGCCTTCAACGGCACCGCCGCCGGCGCCGGCTTCCAGATCGGGCTGTGCGCTGACCTGCGCATCGGTTATCCGGAAATGAAACTGGGCCAGCCGGAGATCAAGGCCGGCCTGGCCAGCATCGTCGGCTCCTATCTGATGACCATGCACCTGGGTCTGTCTAAAAACATCGAACTTTCGCTGACCGGCGAACTCATTTCCGGCCGCACCGCCCACGAAATCGGCATCCTCAACCACCTCGTACCAAAGGCGCAGGTCATGGAAAAAGCGCTGGCGCTCGCTGCCGGCATGGCGAAACTCGCGCCGACGGCCATGCGCCTGACCAAGCAGCGCTTCCGCAAACTCACCCAGCCCGGCTTCGAAGCGGCACTGGAAGAAGCCAAGGTGGCGCAGAAGGAAGCCTACGCCAGCGGTGAACCGCAGGCGGCGATGCGCAAATTCCTGGAGGCCAGGAACAACAAGCCGGTTTAGCTGCGGGATGCGCCGGATTAATCGCCGATTGCATTCGCCAACAATCAACTTCTTCGACGATCAATCCGGCTCTCTTCAAACTCAGGAGTGGCAATGCACAAAGCAATGGTCACCACCACATTCGAACTTCCCGGCCATGACGTCAGCAAAAGCCTGGGCGTCGTTCGCGGCATCACGGTTCGCTCGCGCTCAATCGTCGGCAATTTCTTCGGAGCGTTGCAATCACTGTTCGGCGGCAACATCACGATCTACACCAGCCTGTGCGAGCAGGCACGCACCGAAGCCTATGAACTGATGTGCGACCATGCGCGGCAACTCGGCGCGAACGCCATCATCGGCGTGCACTATGACGCGACCGAAGTCATGGCCGGCCTGACGGAAGTGCTGTGCTACGGCACCGCAGTGACGGCAGTGCCAAGGCGGGTTTGAGTCCCATTTTTTGCGCGCGGGAAGTTCTGGCTGAATCGGCCCGCGCCGGCTTGGGCTACACTTGCACGTCAATTGCTGGCTAGGACTTACCATGACGGCACCCGGCCTTCCTGTTTTCTACATCTCGCACGGCGGCGGTCCCTGGCCCTGGGTTGAAGGCCGCATGCGCGAAACCCACCGCAAGCTCGAGGCCGCCCTGCAGCAACTGCCGCGGCTTGTCGGCGCGACGCCGAAGGCGGTCCTGATGATATCCGCGCACTGGGAGGAAACAGACTTCACCGTCATGAGCCATCCCCATCCGCCGATGCTCTACGACTACAGCGGCTTCCCCGCCAACACCTACCAGGTGCAGTACCCGGCGCCCGGTGCACCGCAACTCGCCGGACACGTGCAAGATCTGCTGCAAGGCGCGGGCATCGCCGCAGACCTCGACGCGGCGCGCGGCTTCGATCATGGCGCGTTCGTACCCATGTACGTAATCTATCCGGGCGCCAGCGTTCCCGTCGTGCAGCTCTCCCTCAAGCGTGGACTCGATGCGCAGGACCACTTCGCCGCCGGCCGTGCCCTGGCGGCGCTGCGCGAAGAAGGCGTACTCATCATCGGCAGCGGGTCGAGCTATCACAATCTCAGGATGCTCGGCCCGGAAGCGAAGGAGCCCTCCGCCGCATTCGACGCCTGGCTGCATCACACGATCGACGGGACGGATTTCGACAAACGCACCGCCGCGCTTTCCGCCTGGGAATCTGCGCCCTCGGCGCGCGTGGCGCATCCACGCGAAGAACACCTGCTGCCGCTGATGGTCGCCGTCGGCGCGGCCGAGCGCGATGCCGCAACGCGCTTCTACCACGAGGACACTTTTTTCGGCAGCGGCAGCGTATCGAGCTTCATGTTTGGCAAGAGCGCCTGAGGTCCCTACCGGGGACGAATTAAGAACGGCTTTCCCGCGCTTCGTGGAGCATGAATACCGGTAAGCGTCGACTTGTGCGGGCATCGACCGTAACTGAAAACTTTCCCTGAACTGCCCAGCCGGCACGGAGTCTATCGCCCCTGCATTCAACCGGCCCAATAGTTTCTTGCGAAAGGCTCCGCTCATGAAATTGACTACCCTCGCTCGCTACGTCCTGACCCTCGCAGTTGTCATGCTGCTGGGCGCCTGCACCGGTGTTCCGGTGAAACCCACGACCGCGCAGACTTTATCGGCATGCGGCTGGCTGCCGCACTGCGTGAACAGCCAGTCCGGCCGCGGCGTGCAGGCGGTCGCGCCGATCAAGGCCGACGCCGGTCAATGGCAAGGCCTCAAGGTGTGGATTGGCACGCAAAAAGACTGGACGATCACGGTCGACGACGGCAATTTTCTGCAGGCGGTCGTGACCACGTCGACCATGAGATTCCGCGACGACGTGCAGCTTCTGTTCGTTGCCGATGTCGGGCTGATCCAGGCGTATTCGTCATCGCGTCTCGGCATCAGCGATCTGGGCACGAATGCAAGGCGCGTGGCAATGCTGCGCGACCAGGTCGCAGGCACAAAGTGAATCGCCCCCCTTCTGCCCGCAACTGAACCATGTCCGCCCTCTGGCGCTACAGCGGCCACGACCGTCCCGGGTTCGCCGAAACACCCGGGCCCGGCCAGGAATCAGTCTGGGACTACCCGCGGCCGCCGCACCTCGTCCCCGATACGCGCGAAATCGTGGTGCGCGTCGGCGACATCGAGCTCGCGCGCACGCGCCGCGCCCTGCGCTTGCTCGAAACCGCGAGTCCGCCGACGTTTTACCTGCCGTTCGCGGATGCGAGACCCGCCCTGCTGGTCGAGGCGCACGGGATGGCCAGCCACTGCGAGTGGAAGGGAAGCGCGCGCTACTGGTCCATTTTCAGCGGGGATGTACGGCTGGCCGGCGTCGCATGGTCTTACCCTTCACCCAAGCCGCCGTACGAAAAAATCGCGACCCGCTTTTCCGTGTACCCGGCGCGCGTAGCGTGCTTCGTGGACGGCGAGGGCGTGAAGCCACAGGAAGGCGGTTTCTATGGCGGCTGGGTCACTGGCGAAATCGTCGGCCCATGGAAAGGCGGGGTGGGATCGAGCGGTTGGTAAGCGGTTGCGGTTAACATGCCGGGAAGGACCCGCACGCAATGCCACGCTCACGCGCACTCGAAATTTTCAGCCAGAACCCGACTGCCTGCCTCGTACTCGCCGCGTTGCTGGTTGTCGTGGCCATATTGTTTCCAAGCGGCTGGATCCCCGCGTCCGCAATCCCCCGGTATTTCCCCGGGCACGAATGGTTCATGGCCGCGCTTTGCCTGATCCTGGCTGCGTTCTTCGCCTGGTGCGCCGTCGCCGGCTTGCGCTGGCGTGGCAAAGATGTGAAACGCCAGTAACCGGTCCCCGCGCGCCCTCACCACGTATACCGCACCGTGTAGCGCACCACCGCCTCGCCATCGGCGGCCACCGTCACCGGAAAATGAATGGTGCGCGCGTCCTGCTTTTCGTACGACTGGTTCGCCTGCGTGATCTTCCAGTTGGTCCAGCGGTAGAGGTTCTCCTTCACGATCACGCGCACCGGTTCGTCCTTGCGGTTGCGGATCTTGACTTCGATTTCCTCGGTCATGGTATTGCGGTTGCTGTCGACCTTGAAATCCACCTGGCGGCGCTCGCCGACCACGTCGAAGGCGCTGCCGAGCTTCAACTGCACCGTCTCGTTCTTCGGCGTGTGGTCGATGCGATCCTCGCCGATGAATTCCAGGCTGCCGTCGGCCGTGTCGAGCTTGGCCACGCGCACGCGCCCGGACGGCAGCGGCACGCCCATGCCATCTTCAGTGCGGTTGCGAAACGACAGATAGGTATCAACCTTCTTGTTGCCGGTGATGCCGTAGTTGCGGTCGGTCATCAGCCCGCCGCCGTACCACTGCCCGGTCTGGCCGTAGTACACCAGCGTCTTTTCGCAAGCCACGTTCGCCACCTTGGGAAACAATTCGATCTGCTTGGTGGAGTTGTCCGGCAGCGAACTCGGCCGCCCAAGCGTGTACAGGTGATACTCGAAGAAGGTCTTTTCTTCGAATCCCCTCGCTTCCTCGGCCCGGTCCATCGTCATGTTCTTGGCCGCCATCGGCATGGCCCGTCCTGCGGTCTCGGCACGATGCACGTCGCCGGCAACCAGCTTGATTTTCGCGTCCGGGTAGCTGCCGCCCGATTGGTTGAGGATGCTGACCCAGGCGCCAACGTCGAGCTTGCAGGAATTGGCATCCTTGCCTTCGGCGAAGGTCAGGTTGTAGTCCGCCCACCAGGTGATGCCGCCGGTCTGATAGGCGACCCGCGTCTTGTGGGTGCCGGCCTTGCCAGCGAGGATATCCCACACCAGGGTGGGGCGAGTGATCAGGCCGCCGGGCAACGACGGCAGTTTGACGCCGGCGTTATACGCAATCGTGCGCACCGAGCCATCCGCCTCGCGGATGACCATGCCGCCCTGCGTGGAGAGCAGTTTGCCTTCCAGCGTTTCGATCTTGTTGCCGACCATGCGCTCGACCGTGATGTCGCGATCGATGAAGCGCGTCAGCAGCTTTTCCTGGCTGACCAGGTCGAACTGGAAGTTCTGCTCCATCACGCGCGTGCCGACCGGGTCGGTCAGCGACGTGAACGACACGCTGGTCGGGTCGATGTAGCCGGCCACGTCGGTAAAGCGAATCGTGTTGCGTCCCGCATTCAGCGCAATGTCGCGCTCGTGACGCACGGTCGCATAGCCGGGTAGACTGTTTCCGCCGCCGCCATTGCGGTACTGATCCGGCGAGATCGCGCCGGGGGTCATGGTGCTGTAGATGGTGACGGCATGAGTACCCTCTTCGGCGGCAAAAGCGGATAGCGAAGCGGCAAGCGCCAGCATGGCAAACGGGGCGCGCAAACGGCTGCAAGACATAGTCGATCCTTTCCGGTTGGGTGGGCTGCCCAGCTGTTAACGGGGGCGCGCTGGAAACGGGGTTAGAGCGGCAGCAAAATTCTTTTGCTGCCGCGGTGATGAGTGAAGGGTGAGGGGTGAACGGGGAAAAACAAACACGGCAAATTCTTTTCGCTGGCGGGCTGGCTTGCATGCCGTTTGCCGCGGCGGCCCACTTGCTGGACGGCTCGCCCGATCCGCTGCCGGGCTGGGTGGCGGTCGCTGGGCTGGTCATCGTCGGGGTGATGGGCGGCGCCGTGGGATTTGCGATCAACAAGCATCGCCAGTCGATGGAGTTGCAGAAAAAACAGCGCCAGCAGCGCGCCGCCGAGGCCGCCAACCCGCCGACCAGCGCGTCCTCGCCCGAATCGGCGCCGTGACCACCACCGGCCCGAATACGGGAATTCGCTGACGAAAGCGCTGCGAGGCATTAAGATTGCGGCTGCGCTAATTTCGCATGGGCCGCGATGATCGCCTGAGATCCGATCATTGCACGACCCCGATACCACAGCGACCTCCTTCCCAACATCGTAGTCAGCCAGCGTGAACAAACCAGCATCGGGCGACAAAGCGCCACCGCATTCCGCCGCCCAAGTCACCAACTTCATCCGCAACATCATCGAGGCCGACCTCGCGCAGGGCAAAAACGCCGCGCGCACCTGGGGCGGCAGGCCCGGCCCGGCGACGATCCATGCCGGCGCGCCGCCTGATCCGGCGAAAATCCGCACGCGCTTTCCGCCAGAACCCAACGGCTACCTGCATTACGGCCATGCCAAGTCGATCTGCCTGAACTTCGGCGTGGCCCTGCAATACGCCGGGCGCTGCCACATGCGCTTCGACGACACCAATCCTGTCACCGAGGATACGGAATACGTCGACTCGATCCTCGACGCGGTGAAATGGCTGGGTTTCGAATGGGGAGAAAACCTCTACTACGCGTCGGACTATTTCGACACGCTGGCCCAGTTCGCGGAAGCCTTCATAGAGCACGACCTTGCCTACGTCGACAGCCTGTCCGCGGACGAGATGCGTGAATTGCGCGGTACCCTGACCGAAGCCGGCCAATCCAGCCCTTACCGCGAGCGGTCGCGTGCGGAGAACCTGGACTTGTTCCGGCGCATGAAGGCCGGCGAATTTGCCGATGGCGCGCACGTACTGCGGCTGAAAATCGACATGGCCTCGCCGAACATCAACCTGCGCGACCCGGTTATCTACCGCATCCGCCATGCGCACCACCACCGCACAGGCGACAAGTGGTGCGTGTATCCGATGTACGACTACACGCACTGCATCTCCGACGCGCTGGAGAACATCACGCACTCGTTGTGCACCCTGGAATTCGAGGACCATCGCCCGCTCTACGACTGGGTGCTGGGGAAGCTCGCCGGCTTCGGCCTGCTGGTCCGGCCACTGCCGCAGCAATACGAATTCGCTCGCCTGAACCTGTCTTACGTCGTGCTCTCGAAACGCAAGCTGATTCAGCTGGTCGAGGAAAAGCACGTCGACGGCTGGGACGATCCGCGCATGCCCACGCTGGTCGGCGCGCGCCGCCGCGGCTTCCTGCCGGAAGGCTTCCGCCTGTTCGCGGACCGCATCGGCGTATCGAAATCGGATTCGTGGATCGACATGAGCGTGCTCGAGGACTGCATGCGCGAAACACTCAACGAATCCGCGCCACGGCGCATGGCCGTGCTCGATCCGGTGCGACTCGTGATCGACAACTATCCGGCCGACAAGGAAGAAATGTGCGAGGCGCCCAACCATCCGCAGAAGCCGGAGTGGGGAAAGCGCGCGATGCCGTTCTCGCGCGAGCTGTGGATCGAGCGCGAAGATTTCATGGAAACCCCCAGCAAAGGATACTTTCGCCTGTATCCGGGCAACCAGGTGCGCCTGCGTTTCGGCTTCGTCGTGAAATGTATCGGCGCGGACA
>JBDTRK010000009.1:0-47704 GCA_039931685.1 Betaproteobacteria bacterium
TATCCCGGCCAGCAACAAATCGTGAGCAACAACGCGACGCCTCCCGCCGCCAGCCAGGTCCGGTCGGCCGACCACCCCAGATTCAGGAACAGCAAGCAGAATGCGCCGGCCAGCGCGATGCCGGATCCGACGCCGCTGAACACCACGCCGCCGAGGCGGCCCCGGCCCTGCGCGGCGAGTTCCCCAAGCACATAGGCGGAAGAAAATATGAGGACCCATGCACTGACAATGCCGGCAAGCCCGCGCAACAGCAGCCATGCGCCAGGATGGTGAACGATGCCCATGGCGCCAGTGAACACAACCACCGCCAGCAGCGAGAAGCGCACCACCGTCACCGTCGCCGCCCGGATCCAGATGGCCGACAACGCGCCGACGAAATAGCCGACATAATTCATCGAGGCCAGCAGGCCCGCCGCGCGCAGCGTCACGCCGTAGTCCTTCTGCATCATCGGCAGGATCGGCGTGAACGCGAAACGGCCGATGCCGATGCCGACGGCCAGGGCCAGGGCGCCGGAAATCGCGAGTCGCGATGCGGACGGTCGGTTCACTGCGGCATGCGGTTGATCGCCATGGACGCATCATAGCGCGGCAGGCTGATTTCACGGTTCAACTACCATCCAAGATCCAATTTTTCACCGCCAAGGATTCACTTCAATACCCCCTTGAGGGGTACGCGAAGGAAATGCAAAAGGAATTCATGTGTGAAAGGTGCACATCGACCGCTCTATAGCCGCGGCGGAAATTCTACCGTGTCGGGCCGCGAGCAAATATATTGCCCCCAATCCCTGCACGCCTTTCCTTGTTCCCGTTCTTCCTTTGCGTCCTTCGCGTACCCCTCAAGGGGGTATTGAAGTGAATCCTTTGCGGTGAACACATATGCCTGAGCGCCCTTTTCTAGTAGACAAACAGGGTTGCGCGCAGGCGGGCCTTGGACTATAAGAGCGGACCAGCGCCGCGACCGATACGCCGTTGCGCAACAAGAAAACCGGAGGCAGCTCATGCATGATCTCGTAATCCGCAACGGCACGGTCGTCGACGGCACCGGCGCCGCGCGCCGCGTAGCCGATATCGCCATCGACGGCGCCCTCATCACTGCGGTCGGCGGCGACATCGGCCGCGGGCGCCGCGAAATCGATGCGCGCGGATTGCTGGTCACGCCAGGCTTCGTCGACATCCACACGCACTACGACGGCCAAGCCACCTGGGATCCGTACCTGACGCCTTCGACCTGGCATGGCGTCACCACCGTCGTGTTCGGCAATTGCGGTGTGGGCTTCGCGCCCGTGCGCAAAGGCGCCTCGCCCTATCTGATCAACCTGATGGAAGGCGTGGAAGACATTCCCGGCACGGTGCTCTCCGAGGGCGTGAAATTCAACTGGGAATCCTTTCCGGATTACCTGGATGCGCTCGACGCGGCGCCAAAGGTCATCGACATCGGCGCCCAGGTTCCGCATGCGGCACTGCGTTTCTACGTGATGGGCGATCGCGGCGCGGATCATGCCGCCGTGCCGCAGGACGGGGAGATCGCGCAGATGGGCGAATTGCTGGAGCAGGCGCTGCGCGCCGGCGCGCTCGGCTTCACCACTTCACGCACCATCAAGCATCGCGCGGCCGACGGTCGCTCCACGCCCAGCCTGTCGGCACGCGAGCCCGAATTGTTCGGCCTGGCTGCGGCCATGAAACGCGCCGGGCGCGGCGTCATCGAAGTCAATTCCGATTTCGGCCCGGGCGAATTCGACATCCTTCGGGGCGCGGCGGAGATTGCTGGCCGGCCGTTGTCGGTATTGCTGCTGCAGGTCAACAACGCGCCTGACCTATGGCGCGAAACGCGCGCGCAAATCCATGCGGCGCGCAAGGCCGGTGTGAACGTCAACGGACAGGTGGGCTGTCGGCCGATCGGCGTGATGATGGGCCTGGAGACCACCATCCATCCGTTTTCCTCGCACCCGGCCTGGACTGCGATGGCTCACCTGACGCCGGCGCAGCGCGTCGAGCAGCTGAAACGCAATCCGGCACTGCGGCGCAGGCTGGTCGAGGAAAGACCGGCAGACGACCATACGAAGCGCATCGCCGATGCGCTTGGCAGGATTTACGTTGTCGATGACACGTACGACTATGAACCGCTGCCTTCACTGAGCATCGGAGCGCGGGCGCAGGCCACAGGCAGCAGTCCGTGGGCACTGGCCCTCGACGCCATGTTGGCACACGAAGGCAAGCAGCTGCTGGTGGAGACCTTCGAAAATTACACGGAAGGCAACCTCGACAACATCCGCGAAATGATCGCGGACGAAGCGACCGTGATGGGCATCGCCGACGGCGGCGCGCATGTCTGCACGGTCTGCGATGCCAGTGCCCCGACCTTCCTGCTGACCCATTGGGCGCGCGATCGCAAGCGCGGCGCGCAGCTGCCGCTGGAATTCCTGGTGCGCAAGCAGACGCTGGATTGCGCGCTCACCTACGGCTTGAAAGACCGCGGCGTGCTGGCGCGCGGCTATCGCGCCGACATCAACGTCATCGATTTCGACCGGCTCGGCATTCGCAAGCACGAGGTCATCTACGACCTGCCGGCCGGCGGGCGCAGGCTGATGCAGCGCGCGGATGGCTATCGCCATACCTTCGTCGCCGGCGTCGAGACGCTGTGCGACGACCAGCACACCGGCGCAATGCCAGGAAAACTGTTGCGCTGAGCGCACCGTGGGCAAAGTCTTCAGCGTTCAATACCCGATCCGGTTCTCGCATTGCGATCCGGCAGGGCAGGTCTACTTTCCGCGCTTCTTCGACCTGCTGCACGATGCGATGGAAGACTGGTTCAACACCGGACTGCAGCAGCGCTTTGCCGACTTCCTGATGCAGCAGCAACTGGGCACGCCGACGGTCAGCACGCATTGCGATTTCCTGAGTCCGGCGCGCTTCGGCGACACGCTGGCGATCGAGGTATCGATCCTGCGTCTTGGCAACAGTTCCATCGAACTGTTGTTCAACGCCAGTGTCGAGGATCGCGTCTGCTTCCGCTGCCGCCATACCATCTGCATTTTCTCCAAGGAAACGCTCAAGGCCGTGCAGATTCCGGAATCACTGCGCACCCGCATGCAGGAGTACGTCGTCGCGACGCCCTAGCCTGCCGCGTCGGGGGGAGGAACTTTGCCTTGTCCTGACTGCCTTATGGTGGTGACGATTACATCCGGAGGACGCAATGCGTACTGAATCAACCAGGCTCGCCGCGCTGACGCTCGCGCTGTTGTTTGCCGGCGCGCCAATGGCACTCGCCGCCGACAAGACCACCGGCAAGGAGGTTGGGCAGAAAGTGGACGAAACCGCGCACGCCATCAAAAATTATTCGGCCGAGCAGCGCGATGAGGCTTTGCAAAGCGCGAAGGTCGTCCTGGCCGATGTCGATGCGCGCATCGATCACCTCGAGAACCAGATGAGCAGGAACTGGGGCAAGATGAACGCGGCGGCACGCAAGCACGCTACGGAAACGATGAAAGCGCTGCGCAAACAGCGCCAGGACTTGTCGCAGAGCTACGGCGAATTGAAGCGCAGTTCCTCGAACGCGTGGGACGAAGTAAAGGACGGATTCTCGAAAAGCTACGATGCGCTGCGCGACTCGTTTTCGAAGGCAGCGAAGGAATTCTGAAGCGGCGGTCAGACCAGCAGCCAGCCCGGGCCACCGGGCTTTTTTTCGCCCCTGGTGCGGATGCCGCCGCGCATCCGGCCCGGCGGAACACGTGACTTCTTTGCCACGCGCGGTCGCCCGCCGTATTATTGCCGGGTGGCATTGACCGATTTTCGCAGCGCCATCCCTGCTTGACCAATCCGCCCGAAAGGTAACGGCTCCGCGCATGAAACAGACTCCGATCAGCGACCGCTTCAATCCCGATGTACTCGCCATCATGCCGAAGGCCGCGTCCCGGATCGTGGAAGTGGGCTGCAGCAGCGGCGCGCTGGCAAAGATGTACCTGCAGGGAAACCCCGGCTGCGAGTACATCGGCATCGAGCTTGTGCCCGAGTACGCCAACGTCGCCGCAACGGCTTGCACCAGGGTCATCGTGGACGACATTGAGAAAATGGAAGACTGCGTCTTCAAGTCGCTGTTGCCGGCCAATTGCTGGGTGTTCGCCGACGTGCTCGAGCATCTTTACGATCCATGGTCGGTCTTGAGCCGCCTGCGCGCATCGATGACGTCAAACGAATCGGTGGTGGCTTGCATTCCCAATGCGCAACACTGGAGTTTCCAGGCCAAGCTCAATTGCGGGCTGCTCAAGTACGAGGATGACGGCCTGTTCGACCGCACCCACATAAGGTGGTTTACCCGGACGACGATCGGCGAGTTGTTCCAGTCCTCCGGCTTCAAGATCGTCGAGCAGAAGGAGCGCGTTTTCGACGAACCCTACCGCGACGGGGTTCTGGTCGGCATCAAGGCTCTGGCCGAGGCCATCGGCGCAGACGTCCAGCAGGCGCTGCGCGATGCCAAGCCGCTGCAGTGGGTCGTACGCGCCGTGCCCGCCTAGCGGCGACGCCCCTGCTCCGCCTGCTTTCCCGCGGGCGGTGACCGACAGCACAGGAACAGCGCCGGGCACCGGCCGGCATCTGGCCTGTGCTAAAGTACGTGCATATGCACGTTTATGGACTGATACATTGACGCGCTTCGCCGCCACGACCGGGCGGGCGAAAACGCCGCGACGTGCGCCTGGCACCGCCCGCGCAACGCCGCCGGCGCTTGGCTGCACCGGTGCACGGCTGCGCCGGCTGTCGCGGCGCGTTACCGCGTTCTATGAACACCACCTGCGCGTCACCGGCCTGAAGCTGTCGCAGTATTCGCTGCTGGCGCAGTTGTCGGAGCAGGCGCAAACACTGACGGCATTGGCCGGCCGCATGGAACTCGACCGCACGACGCTGACGCGCAACCTGCAGCCGCTGCTCGATCAGGGCCTGGTCAGCGAGGCGGGCAGTGCCGACGCGCGCCAGCGCCTGTTCGTGCTGAGCGCCGACGGCGCGCGCATGCGCACCGCCGCCCGCAAACAGTGGCGCCGGGCCCAGCTTGCGCTCGAAGCTCAACTCGGCGGCGATTTTGTCGCCCGGCTGCACGATCAGCTTGAAGAGGCGTTGTCGCGCCTCAAGCCCGCCCTTCCCGAGGATAACTAGCCATGCCCCCGCACAACGAACAGCGTTCACACTGGTTCATCGTCCTGCTGGCCGCCGCCCTGTTGATGATTACCATGGGATCGCGGCAATCCCAGGGCTTGTTCCTGTCGCCGCTCAATACTTCCACCGGCCTGGGCATCGCCAGCATCAGCCTGGCCATGGCGATCGGCCAGTTCGTCTGGGGCGCGGTACAGCCAATCGCCGGCGCGATCGCCGATCGCTACGGACCCGGACGCGTGCTCGCCGGCGGTATCGTCCTGCTGGCGCTGGGCTCTGCCATTACGCCTTACATGACCAGCTCCGCCGGCCTGATTTTTTCGCTCGGCATTCTCGTCGCGGCCGGCTCGGGAGCGGGCAGCTTCTCGGTATTGATCGGATCGGCGGCGCGGCACATGCCGGCCGAGAAACGCGGCATGGCGGCCGGCATCATCAATGCCGGCGGGTCGTTCGGCCAGTTCGTGTTCGCGCCGATCACGCAAAAACTGATCAGCACGCTGGGCTGGATGGGCGCGATGTGGTCGATCGCTCTGATTGCGCTGGCGGCACTGCCAATCACGCGTTCGCTGCGCGGCAAGCCGGCCAGCGCCGCGGAAACTGCGCGGGCGGTGGCCGCCAACCCGGCCGACAAGGGCATGCGCGCCGCGCTGCGCGATGCGGCAGGTAATCGCAGCTACCTGCTGCTGCATGCCGGCTTCTTCACCTGCGGATTCCACATCGCTTTCCTGGTCACGCACCTGCCGGGCGAAGTGCAGTTGTGCGGACTGTCGGCCCAGGTCGCCAGCTGGTCGCTGGCAATCATCGGCTTGTCCAACATCGTCGGCAGCCTGCTGGCCGGCTGGGGAACGCAGAGGATGCGCAGCAAATACATCCTGTTCTGGATGTACGCTTCGCGCGCGCTGCTGATCCTGATTTACCTGGCCGCGCCCAAAACTTCGTTGACGTTCTATGTGTTCGCCGCCGGCCTCGGACTGACCTGGCTTGCAACCGTGCCGCCGACAGCCGCCATCGTCGGCAAGCTGTTCGGCACCCGATATCTGGCGACCCTGTTCGGCCTGACCTTGCTGTCGCACCAGATCGGCGCCTTCCTCGGCGCCTGGCTGGGCGGACTTGCCGTCGTCAACCTCGGCGACTACACGGTCATGTGGTATCTGGATGCCGGGCTCGCGGCATTCGCGGCGCTGGTCAATCTGCCGATCCGCGAAGCACCCATCGCGTCGCAGCTGCAAACGGCCTGAGCCTTTACGCGGACGGCGAATCGCGTAACATGAAAGCAAGCCGCCGCAACCGGCGGACGCGATCCGGATTTATGTCATGGCCGAACAAGGCGACTGGGCTTTCCCGAAAGGCGTGCAACCGCGGCAGGATGATTTGCGCTTTGAACTCGATTCAGCGCTCGACGCGGTCGTGCAGTTGCGTTCGCAGATTCCCGAGGACGCCTTCACGGCTGCCATCCTCGGCACCGAGCGCACCGGCAACGGCATCGTCATCCGCGATGACGGGCTTCTCCTCACCATCGGCTATCTCATCACCGAGGCCAGCAGCATCTGGCTGACGACCAACGGCGGCGTTGCCGTCGCCGGCTACCCCCTGGCCTACGACCAGGCCACCGGCTTTGGACTGGTACAGCCGCTCGGCCGCCTGGGCGCGCCGGCGCTCGCGCGCGGTAGCGCGGCCAACTGCGCGGTCGGGGACGACGTCATCGTAATCGGTCATGGCGGACGCGCGCACGCTTTGAAGGCGCAGATCATCGCCAAACGCGAATTTGCGGGTTACTGGGAATACGTGCTCGACGAGGCCTTGTTCACGTCACCCGCGCACCCGCAATGGGGCGGCGCTGCGGTGATCGACATGCAAGGCCGCCTGGTCGGTATCGGCTCGCTGCTGGTCGAGGAGGCGCACGACGGCAAACCGGCCCAGGGCAACATGATCGTGCCGATCGACCTGCTGGAGCCGATCCTGGACGACATGCTGAAACTGGGACGCCCGCGGCGTGCGCCGCGCCCGTGGCTGGGCCTGTATGCATCGGAAACTGACGGCAACATCGTGGTCGGCGGGCTGGCTGAAGACGGCCCGGCGCATCGCGCCGGTGTGCGCCAGGGCGACGTGGTGCTCGAAGTCGCCGGCCAGCGTGTGGCGTCGCTGGCGGATATGTTCCGCGGCATCTGGCGCCTCGGCGCAGCCGGCACCGAAATCCCCCTGACGCTGGCGCGCGCCGGATCGCTGGTTAACCTGCGGCTGCAATCGATCGATCGCAACGACGCCCTCAAAAAACCGCAACTGCATTAGCCCAAGCCGGTGCGCTGCGAAACAGGCCGCGTATGCGACCAGGGTAAGCGCGTCGATTTTCCAGCATGGCCCGACTGCCTGAACATCAGGCTGCTGCAATGGCCTTCGGCCCGGCGCGCTTGCTGCGGACGAGAAGCGCCAGGGCGATCGCCATGTTCACCAGATTCCACGCCACGCCGTTGAGAAATGCCATCCGGTAGGAACCGGTCAGGTCGAAGATCACGCCGGACATCCAGCCGCCCAGCGCCATTCCCATCATCGTCGCGGTGAGTACGACGCCGATGCGCGCGCCGGCCTCCCGGGGTGAAAAATACTCGCGGATGATCATGGCGTAGGACGGCACGATGCCGCCCTGGAAAAGGCCGAACAGGGCCGAGATCACGAACAGCGAGGACAGGCCGTTAAAGGGCAGGAACAGCAGCAGGGCGAAGCATTGCATGCCCGAACCGATCAAAAGCGTGCGCAGTCCCCCGATGCGATCCGAAATCCAGCCGAAAACAAGGCGGCTGACGATGCCGCAGCCGAGCAGCAGCGACAGCATCTGCGCACCGCGCGCGGCGCCGTAACCAAGATCGCCACAGTAGGCGACCAGATGCACTTGCGGCATCGACATCGCGACGCAGCAACACACGCCGGCTACGACAAGCAGGTTCTGCAATGCTGCCGGGGTCATTCCCAGCGGACGGCTGCGCGCGGCCGCGTCGTTCGTGGATGCAACGGCAGCATCCTGCTCCGGCGCACGCCTGCGAAATGCGAGTACCAGCGGCAGCATGGTGACTGCGCAGAACGAAGCGATGCCGAAGAAAGTAGGGCGCCAGCCGCTGGTTTCGATGAAATGCTGCACCACAGGCGGCCACAAGGTACCGGCAAGATAGTTGCCGCTGGCAATGATGGCAACCGCCATGCCGCGTCGACGGGCAAACCAGTGCGACATGTCGGCCAGCATTGGAGAGAAAGTCGCCGAACTGCCAAAGCCCACCAGCAGTCCATGGGCAACGGAGTACAGCCAGAGCGTATGCGCGGATGCCGCCGCGGAGTAGCCGAGCACGAGACAAAGAATGCCGACAAGGACGGGCGGGATGATGCCGAAGCGATCCGTCATCCGGCCCAGCACGATGGTCCCGGCGCCGAAGCCGAACATGGTCATCGTGTAGGCGAGCGAGGCATCGGCTCGCGCGACGCCGAATTCGGCCTGTACCACCGGCAACGCGACGACCGACGTCCACATGCCGACTCCGCCGATCGTCGCCAGCAGCAATCCGAGCCACAGCCGCGTCCATGCGTAAGTGGAATCCACCCCGCCGTGCGTCGCGGCATTCTTGTTGTTTTGATCGTTCCTCACCGGGGAGGGATTGTGCCTGAAAGACCGTGACGCGTGACGATGGTGACGACGAGACGGGCAAACTATCGGAAATTCAGATGGATATCGGCACGCACCCGCCAGGCTGATTCCTTCAACGTCAAACTGGCGCCCCAGCCTGGTTGCGCGTCACGTCGTCACGCGTCACGGCCTTGTCGACACTACGTTACAAAACTCCTTCAACCGCCCGCGTTCCAACACGTTAGAGCAGTCAGCAGCACATGCTCTTATCTGTACCAGGAGAAAGCTCAGGTCATGAAGAAACTATCAGTCGCCGTTGCATCGGTGCTCGCACTCGCCCAGGTCAACGCCCACGCATTCGAGGCGCTGGCCAGCGTAGTAGGGGTATCGCCGATCACTGAACAGGTGAATCATCCGACACAGCAGTGCTGGACTGAAACGCAGCAGGTTACCCAGGCCGTCCCGCAACAGCGCAATTTTCTGGGCGCCATCATCGGCGGTGTCGCCGGCGGTTTGCTGGGGGCCCAGGTCGGACGCGGCAATGGCCGCGTTGCGGGCGCCGCCGTCGGCGCCGGCGTGGGTGCGCTTACCGGCGACGCGGTCGCCAACCAGAACCGTCCCGACTCAACCGTAACGACAACCACGCCGGTACAGCGCTGCCGTCAGGTGGATAACTTCCAGGCGGTCACCACCGGCTACATGGTCACTTATGAATACGATGGCCAGCGCTTTTCCACTCGACTGCCCTACAACCCGGGCAACCAGTTGAAGGTCAACGTAGCGGTGACGCCGCGCTAGTGCGCGGGAGATTTCCATGTCACCGGTTCGAACCCTGTCATCGCAGCACTGGTCGATTTCACGGGCTGCGCTCGCAGCCTTGTTTGCCCTGTCGTGCGTGGCGGGTTTCCCCCGACCCGTCCACGCCGACCAGGGCGGCCGTGAAGGGCGCGGGCACGAGGGGCGCGGACATGAGTTTCGCGAGCACGATTTCCGTCGCGACGAGTTCCGCGATTCGCGCTATCACCACGACCACTACTATCCACCCGGCGGCTACCGCTTCAGCGTGCTGCCGCCGCATCCGCGCCTGGTGGTTTATGGCCGGCAGCGGTTCTATTTCTCGGGCGGCGTGTGGTATCAGCCGATGCACAATGCGTTCGTCGTGGTGCGGCCACCGGTCGGCATCATCGTCCCGGTTCTGCCCGCGTTCTATACGCGGGTATGGGTCGGACCGTATCCGTACTACTACGCCAATGATATTTATTACGTGCACGGCAGTCAGGGTTATGTCGTGGTCGATCCGCCCGCCGGCACGATTGCCCTGGCGCCGCCACCCGGCGTGGCCAATGTGCCCGACAATGCCGTGACCGAACTCGGTCCAGTCAGCGATGGCGTCCCGCCCGTCTCTGCAAACCAGGCACCGGGCATATCCGCGGCTCCCGCCGCAACGGTGGCACAGGGTGGCGGCATCCAGTTGTTCATCTATCCGCGCCAGGGGCAGACCGTGGATCAGCAGAATCGCGATCGAAGCGAGTGCAACAGCTGGGCGATCGGCCAGACCGGGCGAGATCCCGCTGCCAATGGCGATCGGATGGACGTGGATTTTCAGCGCGCATTCGGCGCCTGCATGGACGGGCGTGGCTATACGGTGAAATAAAACCGCGCGTAGCGGACCGCTCTCCCCACTCCAGCCCTCTTGCCCCCTCGGGCGACGCACTCGCGCCTGTCACGGCGCAGAACTCTGCTAGCATCGCCGCTGGTAAATCGAGGAGACCACAATGAAGCTCGAAGGCGCGGTGTGCATCGTCACCGGCTCGGCCACCGGCACCGGCGCGGCTTGCGCGGTCCAGCTCGCGCGCAAGGGCTGCCGCGTCGTCGTCAATTACACCAAAAGCGAGCAGGACGCGCGCGCCACCCTGGAGGCGTGCACCGCGACCGGCACACAGGCGATCATGGTGAAGGCGGACGTGGCCCGCGACGACGACTGCCGTGCGCTGGCGAAAGCGGCGCTGGACAAGTGGGGCCGCATCGACGCCCTGATCAACAATGCCGGGATTACCAAGTTCGCCGCGGCATCCGATCTGGAAGGCCTCGATGCGGAAGACTTCCAGCGCCTCTACGCCGTCAACGTCATTGGGCCCTACCAGATGATCCGCGCCTGCGCGCCGGCAATGAAAAAACAGGGCAAGGGCGCGATCGTGAACATTTCTTCCATATCCGGCGTAATGGGCATCGGCTCGTCCACCGCCTATGTTGCGTCGAAGGGCGCGCTCAATGCGATGACGCTGGCGCTGGCACGTTCGCTCGCACCGGAGATCCGCGTCAACGCCGTATGTCCGGGACTGATCGAAACACGCTGGCACCTGGCGCGTTACAGCAAGGAGGACTACGCGAAATTCAAGGCAAACTACGAGAAAACAGTGCCGCTTGCCAAGGCCGCCAGCGCCGACGACGTCGCGGAAGTAGCAATCTGGCTGATCGAGGGCGCCGATCTGGTCACCGGCGAATCCATCCTGGTGGACGCCGGTCTGCATCTGGGCAAATTCTGACCGACATTTGTCCGCGCAGTCCTGGCTCGCAGCCCACGCATCCCTCCCGCCCCCCCTCGAAAGTGATAGGTTTTACCCCGAATGCGCAATTGCCAAGCATGCCACTCACATGGGAAGCTTCATTCAGGAAGAGTACATTCTTCCGGGCTCCACAAACGAAGCAAACGAATCGGTTGTGACGGCCGCGTTCCGTATCTGCCGGTAGGCAACGGCAGACCAATTACATTACAAGGAGAACTGCATGCGTATATTGATTCCCGCGCTGGCCGCAGCCAGCATCATGATTCTGTCGCTGCCGAGTTACTCGGCCGACGACGTCAAGGCAGGCGGTACTTCGGCCAAGCCGGCTCGCGCCATCGACGACGGTGCGGTCAAGTCGGGTGGCGGTTCCGACAGGCCCGCTCGTGCTCTTGACGACAGCGCAGTGAAGTCCGGCGGCGGCGCAGGCAAGCCGGCCCGTGCGATCGACGACGGCGCAGTGAAGTCCGGCGGCGGTTCCGACAAGCCCGCTCGTGCTCTCGACGACGGTGCAGTGAAGTCCGGCGGCGGCGCAGGCAAGCCGGCCCGTGCGGTCGACGACGGCGCAGTCAAGTCCGGTGCTTCCAGCGACAAGCCGGGGCGTGCCGTGGACGGCGTAAAGAAGTCCAAGAAGAAAAAGAAGAAAGTAGCGCAATAATCGAATCCTGATCAGCGGATTCTGCAAGGCAAAGGAAGGCAGGGCGACCTGCCTTCTTTTTTTTATTTCCGCAGCGGCGGGTAACGCTGCGAATAGCTTGCCGCACGGCCACTTTCGCAGCTTACCTGCGCAACAACCCCTGACGCCTGGCCTGCTCGACCGCCTGCGTGCGATTGCCAGCGCCCAGGCGCCTGAACAAATCCTTCAGATGCTGCTTGATCGTACCTTCGGTGACGCCAAGCATGTCGGCGATCTGTTTGTTCGGCATGCCGTCGGCCAGCAGTGGAAGTATCTCCCTTTGCCGCGAAGTCAGCGCAGACGGCTGATCCCCGGCAGTGGCAGACAGCAGGGCCGGGATGAACAACGCGTCGGGCAGGTAGATCTCGCCCTGCAGGATGCGGCGCAAGGCATCCATTAGCTGCTCGCTTCCCGCCAGTTTCGGAATGTAGCCGCGCGCGCCGCCATCGAGCAGCGCGCGGATGATGCGCGTATCGTTGACGCCGGAGACGATTGCTATGCGCAGACCGGGATAACGCCGGCGGATGGAGTGAAAGCCCTCGAGTCCGTTCATGCCGGGCATCTCTAGGTCAAGCAGCAGCAGGTCGATCGGCCACTCCAGTGCAAGCTTGTCGAGCGTCGCCTGCAAATTGCCGGCCTCCAGTGTCGTCACCTGGGTATCGAGCAGCTTCAGGAAAAACCCCAGGCCTTCGCGAAACAGGGAATGGTCGTCCGCGTGCAGGATTTTCATGACGATTCCGGAAAAATAGGGGCATCGGGCCGGACGGTCGCGCAGTTCGATGAAAACATTGTCCGCATTTCCCTCACCCTGCCACGGTTGATGCCGGCAACTCGAAAAAAAACTCGTTGCCACCCCTTGGTCCGGCCTTTGCGCCGACTTTCCCACCCAGCTTCGACACGATGCGCTGGACGGTTGCAAGCCCCAGGCCGTGGCCGGCGGCGCGCTCCTGCTGCAGGCGCGTGAACGGTATGAAGACGCGCTTGCGCTCCTGTTCCGACAGCGTCTGCCCGTTGTCGCGCACCCAGAAACGCACATGTGAGCCTTCGCGCGTGCCACCAAGTTCAACGTCGGGTGGCGACCCGCCGTATTTGAGGGCATTGCTGATCAGGTTCAGCCACACCTCTCCCACCCACGGCGCATATCCAGACGCCGGCGGCCAAGCCGCCGGCAACTTCAGATTCGCCTGCGTGCGCGCCTGCAAATCGGCAAGCTGGCTCAAGACCTGATCGACAAGCGGGCTCATTTCCAGCGGGTGCAGTTCCACACTTTGCTGCGCCACGGTCGACAACAGCAGCAGCGCATCGACCGCGCCGCCGGTCATGGACAGCGCACTGATCGCCTGCTGCACCAGATGGCGCTGCTCGCCGCTCAGGTCGGCCGATTTGAATTTATGCAGGATCTCGAGAAAGCGGCCGGCGGCGGCGAGCGGCGTCTTCAGGCTGTGCGCAATGGTGTGGGCGTAGGCTTCCAGCTCCGCATTTTTCTGCGCCAGGTCCTCGCTCTTGGATAGCAATTCCAGTTGCAGGGCGTGCAACTGCAGGTGGTGCTGGATCCGCGCCAGCAGTTCCTCGCGCTGGATAGGCTTGGTAATGTAATCCACGGCGCCAAGCCTGAATCCCTCGACCTTGTGCGCGGTGTCGTCCAGTGCGGTCATGAATATCACCGGCAGCGACGCCGTCCTCGCATTAGCCTTGAGGCGGCGACAGACCTCGAACCCATCCATCTGCGGCATCGTCACATCCAGCAGGACGAGATCCGGCAGCGCCAGTTCTATTTTTCCGAGTGCCTGCGCACCGCTGCGGCTGAGCATGAGTTCGAATCCCTGTTCTGCCAGATAGTCGGAGATCAAGCGCAAATTCTGCGGCTTGTCATCGACGATCAACAACGTCGAGCGGCGCCGTTCAGCCGGCGACGTCATTACGACTTGCTCCTACGCAATCTTCCAGCAGGGCAACCAGGCGTTCCTCCTCGAAGCCGCGAGCGAGCGCATACAAGCGCCGGCCGAAAAGCTCATAACGCGCGTCTCCTTGCCCCAGTTCCAGCGCGATCTGCTCCACGCGCACCAATTTTCCCATGCGCGCCAGATCCAGCAGTTCTTCGAGCTTTGCGCGGGGAGGTGTTACGACGACGTCCTTCTTGTTGTCGTCGCCGTGCTCGCCTTCCGCGCCGCCTTCGTTGGCCAGCCGCCAGGTCAAATCAAGGGGGCGCCGAATTGCATCGAGCAGGTCCGCCGTCTGAAACGGTTTGTGCAGGCAACTCGCGAACGTATCCGCAACGGCCTGCGCGCGCTCGAGATCCGCACTGCTGGCAGAGGCGGCGACAATGGCAATATTTTCCAGGCCGGGAATGGCGCGGATGGCGCGGGCCGCCGCCACGCCATCCATGCCGGGCATGCGCAAGTCCATGACGATCAGGTCCGGTGGGTCCAGCCGGACGTGCTCGATCGCCTGGCGCGCGCCTTCGGCGAGCCTGACGCCGAATCCAAGCGACTCCAGCAGTTCCAGCAACAGTCGTCGATTCTCCTCCTGATCGTCCACGACCAGAATGTGCCGCCGCGCGCCGTGATAGCCGACGATGGCGTCGTGCGCTGCCACCGCGCCCGGCTGCGCGCGCACGACAGGCAGCGTCACGGTGAAGCGGAACTGACTGCCCTTCCCCGGCTCACTGTCGACTTCGACGTCCCCGTCCATCAGGCGCGCCAACTCGCGGGTAATGGCGAGGCCCAGCCCGGCACCCGACTCCTGTTTCTGGCCGTCCGCCGCTTGCTCAAAGGGTGCAAAAATGCGGCCGGCATCCTTTGCCGCGATCCCGACGCCGGTGTCACGCACCGACACGCGCAGTTCGATTTTTGCGTCTCCGGCCGGCGCGCACTGCACGCCGAGCGTGACGCCGCCGGCGTCCGTGAACTTGATTGCGTTGCCAAGCAGGTTGAGCAGAATCTGGCGCAAGCGCTTGCCGTCGGCTTCGACCGCTTCCGGCAAATCTGCGGGCGCATCGAGAAAAAAATCCAGGCCTTTCCTGTGTGCCTCGATGCGCACCATCGCCGCGATCTCCTCGAACAAAGCCGCAAGCCGAACCGGCGCCGTATGCAGCTCAAGGTGTCCGGAGCGGATGCGCGACAGGTCGAGCAGGTCGTTGATCAGCGATAGAAGATGCCGGCCGCTGCTGGCAATCGTGGCAAGCGCTTCGATTCGCGATGGCTCGGCGAGGCTGCCGCCGCGCACCAGGTCGGCGTAGCCGAGGATGGCATGCAGCGGTGTGCGTAACTCATGGCTCATGTTGGCTAGAAACTGGTCTTTCGACCGATTGGCGGCTTCCGCCTCTGCCCGCGCCGCCAGCAA
This sequence comes from Betaproteobacteria bacterium, assembly GCA_039931685.1. Lineage (GTDB taxonomy): Bacteria > Pseudomonadota > Gammaproteobacteria > Burkholderiales > JACQAP01 > JACQAP01. The sequence continues at coordinate 15,335 of JBDTRK010000009.1, forward strand.
GGCCTTGCGCTGTTTGCCCAGCTGTCGGATGTGGAAAACGCCAGCCAGAAAAATGCTCGAGAACACCGCCAGTGCAGTCCAGATTGCGCGATAGTCGACCTTGTCTTCGTAGCGCACGGACAACCACTTCTGCGATATCTCCCGCTGCTCTTCGTGACTGATGGTCGTCAGCACCTTGTCGAGAATGCCCACCAGTTCCGGCCAGTCCTTGCGAACCCCCACGGAGAATCCCTCCGGCTGCAACGCCTTCTCTACGGCGGTGGCAATTTTCAGATTGCTGATCTGGCGGCTGCGGATGGTGTAGACGATCGGGAATATGTCGTCCACCAGCCCGTCGGTCTTTCCGGTCGACACGGCCATCAAGCCGTCGAGCAGGTTCGAATAGGCGGTAACGTTGAAGTTTGGATACACCCTGGCCGCGAGCTGCTTGGAAGAATGCCCTTCGACGACCGCCACCCGGTTTTCCTGGAAATCCTTCAGCCCTGAAACGAAACTGTAGTCATCGCGTGTGACGATGACGTTTACGTACTGCAGGTAGGGTCTGGTAAAACCGAGGAACTCTTCCCGATCCGCCGAGCGTGCCACCGCCAGGACGACATCGAGTTCCTTTTTTCGCAGCTTGCTTTCAACGGCGCCGAAGTCCGGCAGCTGGGTAACCTGGAAACGGGTGCCAAGCTTGTAGCGGATGATGTCGAGATAGTCGGCTACGACGCCGACGAAATGCCCGCCGCTGTTCGTGAATTCATAGGGCGCATAGTTGGTTTCGGCGCCGATGCGGATCACCGGATGCGCCACCAGCCATTTCTTCTCCGCCTCCGTGAGATCGACGAATGCCGGCGCGCTGGTCGGCTCGGCGCGCACGCGCGCGCAGTCGACAATAGCCACGCCCGCGAGGCAAGCCGTCGCAACGCAAACCAACAAGCGGCGCTTGCGCGCCCGGAACAGACTCACTGTCACCTCGTTTTTCTGATATCGCCGCCGCGCGCACATCAGCACGGGCAAAGTTCGGCAAAATTCACTCGCTTTCCCGACAGTATGTCATGGCCAAGGTGAACGGAATCCGATCGCATTCCCACATTGTGCCGTTCCGGGCATATGGGCGGAATTGTCGGCCAGATCCGCAGCCAGCGAAAGACCGGTGCCGCCACCGCACCCCTGAGCATTCAGGAAGCCCTAAAATGCAGGTTTGGCGTTTCGCAATACAAATTCGATGAAATGAAGATCCGCCTGCTCTCCGACCTGCATCTCGAGCACTCGCACCGGCATCCGCCTTTCGTCTTGCCCGGCGCGGATGCCGACGTCGTGGTACTCGCCGGCGATATCGACAACGGCACGCGCGCCATCGACTGGGCCGAGGAGGTTTTCCCGGGCCAGACGGTGCTCTATGTGCCCGGCAACCATGAATACTACGATACCGAACTGCAAACGGCCGCCACGCGATTGCGCGAACGCGCCCGGCGCAGCGCGAACGTGCGCCTGCTCGACAATGACGAATTCATCCATGATGGCGTACGCTTCCTGGGCAGCACACTGTGGACGGACTTTGCCTTGCCGGGCCGCGTGAGCATGGCGCAGGCAATGGCGCAGTCCCTGCAGCACGTCGTCGATTTCCGCAAAATCCGCATTGGAGACGCATTTCTCACACCCCAGCAATCGGTCGACTTGCATCAGGACGCCGTGAATTTTCTGCAACGCAGCCTGCTGCGCCCCTTCGCCGGCAAGACGGTGGTCATCACTCATCACGCGCCGCATCCGAACAGCGTGCATCCGCGCTGGAGCGGCAACCCGGTCAATGCAGCATTCGTCTCCGACCTGACACGGCTGCTGGGTACGCCGGTGCTGTGGATGCACGGGCATACCCACGACAGTTTCGACTTCACCGTTCGCGGCACGCGCGTGCTCGCCAATCCGATGGGCTACCGCACATCGAACTGGCGCGAAGTGCGCAATGCCGACACGGCGCTTCAGGTCACGACCGAGAATGAGCGGTTCATTCCGGCACTGGTTGTCGAAATCTGAGTAGAATAATGGCCCTGCCTGCCCAGCCCGTTCCTTCCCGACGATGCGTCGCATTTGCCTGTTACCCTTCCTCGCCGTTACTTGCGTCGCCATCAGTCCGGACGCCCGGGCATTGGGCGCCAGCGAAGTTTTCGCCAGGGCGCGCGATGCAATTTACCTTGTCATCGTCACCACCGACGACCTCGGCGTAGTGGACGTCACCGCGCAGGGATCGGCGGTCCTGATCGCACCGGGCCGGTTCGTGACAAATTGCCATGTACTCGAAGGCGGCAAGCATTTCGTCATCTCCCGGCGCGAAGACAAAGTCGTCGAACGCGTATTGCTGGTCAACTACGAAAAAGGCCGGGACCTGTGCGAACTCGATCTGGCGAAGCCCCGGCCCGGCTTTGACAAGCCGGCGCAGATCGCTCCGGCCGGCTCCATGCGAATCGGCGCACCGGTATTTGCGATCGGCTCGCCGCGCGGCCTGGAACTGACCATCAGCAACGGCATCGTTTCGGGGTTCCGCGAAGCCAACAACGGCATGCAGCTGATACAGACGACGGCGCCGTTCTCGCCGGGATCGAGCGGCGGTGGCCTGTTCGACGATCAGGCCCGGCTGATCGGCATCACCACTTTCATCGCGAAAGATTCGCAGAACCTCAATTTCGCGGTATCCGCGCAATACATACCGAGCGCGAACATTTCCGCGCAGGATCTGTTCAAGCAGCGCAGCGGAGCAACCGCGAAGATCGGCAACGCGGCTGCGCAGGAGATTGCGTTTGAACGCCAGGAACGGTTGCGCCGCGACGAACAAGACTCGATCGCGGCCCGCAAGGAACAGCTCGACGCCGCGCCGCCTGCGCAGGACGACCGGCCGACATCACTCAACGCCACACCGCAGGCGAAAGCCGTCATGCGCAAGCCCGTCGCCGCCCGTCTGGCCCCGTACCAGAGCATGCGCGACAATAATTTTCCAGCGCGGCTCTACGTGCAAATGGCAAAGAAAGGCGAACTGGCCGGCATCGACGACGACGCTGCAATCTGCAAGGTTTACGAAGCGCTGATCCGGCAGAGCGTTGCCGCACAGCTCAGGTGGAACGAAGGCGGCGGCTACGTCTCCAAATTCCAGGTCCAGCTGCGCCGCTCCGGCGAAGTGATGTTCGTGATTCCGGTCGTGGCCTCTGGCATCGATCGATTCGACGAGGAAGCCCAACGTGCCATCGGCGCCGCGTCTCCCCTGCCTGTGCCGCAGGACAATGATGCCTTTGCGCGCATGAGCGAGATCACGATTACCGTGCAGGCACCGGAACGCGCCCCGGCACCAGCCGAACCGGCGCCGGGAAAAAAGCGCAAATGATCGGAAGAAAAATCCCTGGTCACCGGGACTGAGTTACTTCCCGATCAGTATTTTCACCAGTTCCGGATCGCTGACCGACGCGGCCAGCAATTCCCTGGTGAGGGCCGATTGAAAATTCTGTGCCTTATCGATCATGCTGCGCGCTTCGTCGGCCTGCAGGAAGCGCGCAAGATGTGCCAGTTCCGCAGTCGAGAAAGTCCGCGCCATACTGCGCGAAATGACGCCGCGAAGTGACGCCATCACTGCCGCATCGGACAAGGCGGCGAGCGCCCGCCGGTGTTGTTCCTCGGGCAGGGAATTGAGTGATTCATAAAGCTGGCGGGTGGCAATCTGGCGATAGGCGGGCAGGTCGAACAGGTGACGGGCCGCGTCCAGCCGATTGTCCGGCGTATCCGGCGCCGGCGCGGCGTAAACCGCCGTCGACGCCACCAGAACAAGCACGAAAAACAGTCTGCGCAACATGGGGCTCCCTCGCAGTTGAAGCGAATGACGCGGGTTGGGCAACACGGCGGCGGCGAAGTTCGGCAATGCCGTCACAGCCGGGACTTACACAATGACTTTCTTGAGCGTATGCCGCCGCGCCCGGATATGAGGACGGACCTCGATCGGCCAGCGCCCGCGGTCTACGGCCGCCGCCCAGGCGTCGCTCAGCAGGACGGCGGCGCTTTCCAGCTCGTAAATGGCGCTGTACTTCGGCTCGGCTTCGGCCACCAGCGCCTTGCTCTGGCCGTCTATCCTCATCGTCGCGCCGGGCTCGCTCAGCACGCGCGTCACCGCCAGCACGCCTGGCACTTTGAGCAGGAAGGGCACGTGCTCCGTATCGTAGACCTCGTTGAACAAATCCTCCTTGGCGGGGTCCACATCGAGGCTTGCGGTAAAAACGAAGCGGGTCTTCGGGTGCATGATGTCCTCCGGGACGGGTTTATGATGCGGGCGGCCGACTGCGGTCAGTTGCATATCGGTGCAGGCGCGACGGTCCGCGTCACGGCAATAATGCAGCAAACGGCGCGCGCCGTCAGCGGTTGCGGACGGTGGTGACGATTCCAACTTACCGGAGGTGGCGATGAAGGCGCTCTGCTTCGCTTGTGGCCTGTTTTGCGCGGCAATCCATGCCGGCCCAGCATCTGCCGCGGATCGCTACAAGATTGATCCGGACCACACCTTCGCGCATTTTGCCGTCGTGCACACCGGGATTTCGTCGGTCCGCGGCCGCATGGGAATCATCAGGGGTAGCGCAACGCTGGATGCGGACAGGCAGACTGCGGAGGTCAGCGTAGAGCTGGATCCACGCTCGCTCGATACCGGCGTGAAAAGGCTCGACGCCGTGCTCAGCGACGAAATGTTCTTCAACGTGGCGAAATACACGACGGCCCGCTTTAGCGGCAAGGCGGTGCAATTCGCGCGTGGCCTGCCCTCGGAATTCGAGGGGGAACTGACGCTGCACGGCATCACCAGACCGGTTCGCCTGGTCGCCGACCACTTTGCCTGCAAGCAGGTCAAGATCATGGTGCTGGACCGCTTCGTTTGCGGCGGCGACCTGCAGTCGACGCTGAAGCGCTCGGACTTCGGACTGGACAAGTATTCTTCGATGGTCAGCGACGAGGTGCGGCTGGTAATCTCGGTCGAGGCCATTCGCGACGAGTGATGATGTGGCGGGCGGCGGGCGAGCGGCGGCCGGCCCCGTCGTTACTCGGTGCCGTCGCTAGCGCAATTTGGCGATCTCGCGCAATTGCTGGTCGTAATGATTGGAGAGCAGCTTGAGGCTTTGCCTGAGCGATGCCTTGGCCTGATCGTATTTCCTTATATGCGGTGCCAGCGCGCGTTCGCGGTCAATTGACGATGAGCTGCCGCGGTCGCTGCCGGCGGGCGCAGGAAACCGGCTAAAATCGAGCGACGGTGCCTTGTCCAGCTTGCGTTCGACCTCGCTCAGCTGGCTGCGCGACTGATTTAATTCCCGCGTCAGGGAAGAGTAGCGCCGGTCAGTGGCGCGGATTCGCGCCTTTTTGTACGCCATCAATTGATTGGTATTCGCCTCCATTCGCGCGGTCAGGCTTGTGACCCGGGCATTGATCTGGGTCAGTTCCGGGTAGTCACGCGCGGGAAGCGCAAGCTGTTTGGACTGGGCGAGCAGATTCGCCGCCATTGCCGCCGGCATGGCAAATTGAAACGCCGCCAGCAAGCCCATGCCCGCCAGCGCAATCCTGTTCTTGAACGATCGCACTCTCAATGGAACACCCTCCGCTCGCGCGTGAAAAATCATCTGTGCGGCAATACCGGACTGTAGCCTGAAACCGCGCGTTTGCGCAGCCCCTGGGACGGCGCCAGACGGGCGCAACCACATTGCGACCCACTGCTCTTATGATGCGTCCGAGCATGCGCGGCAGGGCGCCGCCGTCGCACCGGGTCTGCGCGTAAATTCTTGCGGGTGCGATCTCCCGTCATCGGCCAAATTGAACGCTCCCGCTTCCCTGCCTGCGTTGGCCAACGTCATCTTCATCCGCGTCACGGGGTTTGCGCGCTGGCCGGTTTGTTTGTAGCCGCTTACTGAATAGGCTGGCCGCGCAATCCGGTACCGTTAGCACCGCCGCACGGAACCGATTCCGCCACGCCGCCTCTAACGGATTCACCATATCCCCGCCTTTGCCCATGACCGTCGATTCCAGGCGCCGCGGCGTGCTCCAGGCTGCGCTGGCTCTGTCCGCGCTGTCACTGTCGGGCCTGCCGCTGCAAGCGCGCGCCACGACGCCACTGCGCTTCGGACCGCCGCAGCCTTTTTCCTTCGAGCGGCTCAAGCAACGCGCGCGCGCACTGGCGGCGGCCGCCTATGTTGCCCCGCCCCGCCCCGCGCCCGACATCACCGTGCAGATCGATTACGCGGCGCACGGGAAAATCCGGTTTCGCACCGAATCGGCGCTGGCTGCCGAGGGTCCCGGCAAATTCCCGGTCACGTTCTTCCACCTCGGCACATACTTTAAGAAGGCCGCGAAGATGCACGCGGTTGAACATGGCGAGGCACGTGAAATCATCTACCGCGCGGATTACTTCGACATGCCGGCCGATTCGATCGCGCGCCGGCTGCCCGAAGGCGCGGGCTTCGCCGGATTTCGCGTCCAGGAAAGCCGCGCCGGAAAGCTCGACTGGCGCAGGAACGACTGGGTCGCCTTTCTCGGTGCATCCTATTTCCGCGCCATCGGCGAGCTCTTCCAGTACGGGCTCTCGGCACGCGGACTCGCGGTCAATATTGCGAATCCGAACCCGCCGTTCGCCGAAGAGTTTCCCGACTTCACCGAATTCTGGATCGAAGAACAGTCCGAATCCGCGGACACCGTGACGGTCCATGCACTGCTCGACGGGCCGTCGGTGACCGGCGCCTACCGCTTCCGGATGCAGCGCGGGCCGGCGGTATTGATGGATGTCGAGACTGCGATTTTCATCCGCCAGGACATCGCGCGGCTCGGCGTCGCGCCGATTACGTCGATGTACTGGTTTTCCGAAACGGTCAAACCGACGGCGGTGGATTGGCGTCCCGAGTTGCATGATTCCGACGGCCTCGCGCTCTGGACCGGCAAGGGCGAACGCCTTTGGCGTCCGCTCAACAATCCACCGGCGCCGGCCGTTTCCGCATTCGGCGACGACAAGCCGCGTGGCTTCGGATTATCGCAGCGCGACCGCAACTTCGATCACTATCTTGACGGCGTGCGTTACGACCTGCGCCCCACCCTTTGGGTGGAGCCGCAGGTCGGATTCGAACGCGGGGCGGTGCAACTCATCGAACTGCCGACCGACGACGAGATCCACGACAACGTCAACGCCATGTGGGTGCCGGCCGAACCGGCCAAGGCGGGACGCTCTTTCGAATTCAAGTACCGCCTGCACTGGTCTGCGGACGAGCCTTTCGCCGCTGTGCTGGCGCGCTGCGTGGCCACCCGCCTTGGCAACGGCGGCGTTCCCGGATTGCCTCGCCCGAAGGGCGTGCGCAAGTTCATGGTCGAGTTTCTCGGGGCACCGCTCGCGAAACTGCCGTTCGGCGTGAAACCGGAAGCGGTGCTGTGGGCTTCGCGAGGAGAATTCTCTTACGTCTTCACCGAAGCGGTGCCCGACGACGTGCCGGGCCATTGGCGCGCGCAATTCGACCTGACCGTGCAAGGCGCGGAACCGGTCGAGATGCGGCTGTACCTGAAGAGCGGCGCCGATGCACTCAGCGAGACCTGGACCTACCAGTACCATCCTTCCGGCCGCTGACCGCCGGCCGCTGTTGCGGGCGGGCCGCGCCCGAACACGCCGTGTGTCCGGTGAACCAAATCCCCATCCTTCCCTCAGACCTGTAGTGCAGGGAAATCCCCCGGGGATCCGGAATGCCAGACGTGGCCGACTCACAGACTTTTTTCCACACCTACGCGCGCGCGTTGGGCTTGCTGTCGACAGAGCGGCGATCCGTCGCCTTGATGGCCGTTGCCAGCATCGTGGTGTCGAGCCTGTTCTTCGTCGAACCGATACTGTTCGGCCGGCTCATCGACATGCTCACGGGAGCCGCGGCCCGCCCTGCGGTCGGAATCTGGCATTCGAGCCTCTTCACGCTCGGCGCCTGGGGCCTCGTCGGCATCTGCGGCGTCTTCGCCAATTTTCTGCTTGCACTCAGCGCGGACCGGCTCGCGCACCGCGCGCGACTGGCGCTGACCGTGAGCTACTTCGAACACGTGCTTGCCCTGTCGTTCGAGTTTCACGCTGGCAAGCATTCGGCACGCCTGCTGCGCACCATGCTGCGTGCCACAGCCTATCTCTTCGGTTTCTGGCTTGCTTTCTTCAGGGAACATCTCGGGACGATCATCACGCTGACGGTGTTGCTGCCGCTTTCGATGTTCCTGAACTGGCGGCTGGGATTGCTGCTGATCCTGTTCATGGGCGCGTTTACCGCCGTCACTGCCTACGGCATCCGCAAGACGGAAACGGCGCAAACGGCCGTCGAGACGGCGGATTCCGAACTCGCCGCACGCGTGGGCGACGCATTCGGAAACGTCAGGCTGATCCAGAGCTACGTATACCGGGCCGCCGAAACCACGGCCCTCGTGCAGCTTACCCGGCGCATCCTCGGGGTCCAGTACCCAATCCTTGCCTATTGGGCGGGAATCAACGTGCTTACCCGTGCCGCCTCCACTATCACGATCATCGGGATTTTCGCGCTGGGCACATGGCTTGTCTTCAAAGGCGAGGCCAGCGTCGGCCAGATCGTCACGTTCATGGGTTTCGCCTCGCTTCTGATCGGACGGCTTGAGCAGGTCGGGCGTTTCATCAGCCAGATGTTCGTCGAAATGCCCGGCGTCGCGGCGTTTTTCGCGGTCATGGATGCACAACCCATGATTCGCGACCGGCCCGGCGCGACGGCTCTCGTCCGGGCTCGCGGCAACGTCGCGTTCGATTGCGTTTCCTTCGGCTACGGAGACGGCCGGTCGGCGATCAGCGACGTGAGCTTCGAAGTTGCGGCGGGGCGCATGGTGGCGCTCGTAGGCGCCACCGGCGCGGGAAAATCGACGACGGCTTCACTGCTGACGCGGTTGCACGACCCGGACGCCGGCGCGATCCGCATCGACGGAATCGACATCCGCGACGTCACGCTCGATTCCCTGCGCCATAGCATCGGCATTGTTTTTCAGGAGAGCGCCCTCTTGCACCGATCCATCGCGGAGAACATCAGGATCGGCCGGCTGGATGCCAGCGACGAAGAATTGATGCAGGCGGCGCGATCGGCCGAAGCGCACGAGTTCATCATGAGCCAGCCGCGTGGCTACAATACCCTGGTGGGCGAACGCGGAAGCAGCCTGAGCGGCGGCGAACGCCAGCGCATCGCCATCGCGCGCGCCCTTCTCAAGAATCCCCCCATACTCATCCTGGACGAAGCCACCAGTGCGCTCGATTCCGTCACGGAAGCGAGCGTGCAGCGCGCCCTCTCCGTACTAATGAGGGAGCGAACTACATTCGTCATCGCTCACCGGCTGTCGACGATACGCAGGGCGGACCTCATTCTGGTCTTTGACCAGGGAAGAATTGTCGAGCGGGGTACGCACGACGGGCTCATGGAACAGAACGGAATGTACGCACGGCTCATCCGGGTGAACGACGCAAGCGCCGGTGCGCATCCGGAGATGCGAATAGCAGAATAAAAAAGCCCGGTTTCCCGGGCTTTTCAAGTTCCGCCGCCGGACTGCTCAAGCGGGGCGGATATTCGACGCCTGGTCACCCTTGGGGCCGGCTGTCTTGTCGTAGGTCACCTTCTGGTTTTCCTTGAGCGACTTGAAGCCGTCGCCCTGGATCGCGGAGAAGTGGGCAAACAAATCCTTGCCGCCATCATCCGGGGTGATAAAACCAAAACCCTTTGCATCGTTGAACCACTTGACGGTACCTGAGGCCATCTTCATTTGTCCTTGAAAAAATTGGTAATAGAGGCTTTCGCCGGAAGGCGGCAGACCAAGAGGAGAAATTAAGGAGATCAGAGGAGTACCGTTGGAACGGAGCTGCGACGGACCAGCAATATCAGCGCCTGGAAATTTCTGCGCCTTAGTTATACCCCTTCCAACCTATCCGGTCAAAGGCTCCGCTACGCCAGAATGGCTGTTTTATATGGTTATTCCAGAAAAAAATATGCCCACGGCTTAGGGCCGCTGATCGCGGCGCCCTGTCTTTACGCCATCAAGGCGCAAGCGAAGCGGTATACGCCGCAATCGCCACCAGGTCCTCGTCGCTCAACCCGGCGACCACCGGTTTCATCAGTTCCGACCATTGCCCGTTGCGCACGCCATGCTGGATATCAAATAGCTGGCGCACGATGTAACTCGGCGAGCGACCGGCAAGCGCCGGCACCGGGCCGAGTCCTTTCAGCCCCGCACCGTGGCAGATCGCGCACGGCGTCGTCCTGCCGGCGCCGTTCACAGCCAAAGCTTCGCCCCTCGCGATGCTGCCGGACGGGACATAGGCGACGAACCCGGAAGCCGAATCACGCAACTCGGTACGCTCCAGGTCCTCGGGCATCTCGATGATGCGCTGCCCGATCGGCTCGCTGCCCGCGCCGGCATCGGCAATCAGCATCCAGCCACCCACTTTCGTTTTCGGCACCGCCTCGGTTTCGACAACCCGGATCCAGGGCTGGGGCCTGAGCGAGGCGAAATATTCGGCGGCGATCATCGTGTCTTCTGCGCTGACCAACTTCGCCAGGCTGATCATCAGATTGATTGGCAGACTCGCCGGCTCTGAACTCTTCCTCGCCCCGCTCCTGAAATCGGCGATCTGCTGCGCTATATATGCAGCCGGCAATCCCGCCAGGCCGGAATTTTCCGGACGCCCCAGGCCATTGGGCAGATGGCAGAAACCGCACGCAAACTGGCCAGGCTTTTTGCCCCGGCCGACAACGTCGGGCATCGACGGATGACTGTCGGGATGCCAGTCCGGCGGGCTGAACAAGTCGCGCAGCTGCGTCGGCGTGAATGCGGCCGCGCTGCCGGGCACATGCTTTGACGCGCCATCGTCGGGTGCGGGCTTGAGTCCGGGAGGATTGACCGGATAAGCCCAAGCCGGAACGCCATCCGCAGCGCTGACGGGTATGCCGAACGCCGCGACCAGCAGCGCACAGGTCAGGCCAAACGCGAATTTGTGCATGTTCCCTCCCATTGTTTTTTGTATTGTGTCATGCCAATGCATTATAAAGGCAAGACTCGGCATCACGATAAACGCCGTCAGGCCCTCCGATGCTAGCCATCAGCGCTGCGTGCCGGCTCCGCATCCCGCCGTTTCCTTGTCCCGCGGTGGAGTTTGCTACTCTAGGTCGTTCAACGTTTCAAAATCCTTTCGGAGGCTCCATGCGCTACCGTCTTCTTGGCCGCTCCGGCCTGCTGGTTTCGGAAATCTGTCTGGGCACGATGACTTACGGCGGCAAAGGTCGCTGGCAGCCGATCGGTCAGCTGGGCCTCGCTGAAGTCGAAGGCCAGATCGGCACCGCCGTCGACGCCGGCGTAAATTTCATCGATACCGCAGACGTCTACTCGGAAGGTGATTCTGAAAGCCTGGTTGGTCAGGCGCTGAAGAACCTCAAGCTGCCGCGCGAAGACCTGGTGGTCGCCACCAAGGTGCGCATCCGCATGGGCACGGGCCCCAATAATGTAGGACTCTCGCGCGGACACATCATGGACGGTGTGAACGCCAGCCTGCGCCGCCTGCAACTCGATCACATCGATCTTTACCAGATACACGGGCAGGATCTCGCCACGCCGATGGAGGAAACCCTGCGCGCGCTGGAAGACTTGATCCGTTCCGGCAAGGTGCGCTACATCGGCCTGAGCAACCATGCCGCGTGGCAGATCATGAAAGCGGTCTCGATATCGCAGCATCGTGGCTGGGACCGCTTCGAGAGCGTGCAGGCCTATTACTCGATGGCCAGCAGGGACCTCGAACGCGAGATCGTGCCAATGGCGTTGGACCAGGGGCTGGGCATCCTGGTGTGGAGCCCGCTTGCCGGCGGCCTGCTGTCCGGAAAATTTGCGGAGAACGACAAAGGTCCAGAGGGAGCCCGTCGCACCAGTTTCGATTTTCCACCGGTCGACCGGCCGCGCGCCTTCCGTTGTGTCGAAGCGATGCGGCCGATCGCCACGGGGCACGGCGTTTCCGTTGCACGCGTCGCACTGGCCTGGCTGCTGCATCAATCCGTGGTCGCAAGCGTCATCGTCGGCGCGAAAACGAGGGAACAGCTTGTCGACAACATCGCGGCAACCGACCTGCGACTTTCCGGGGCCGAACTGCAATCGCTCGACGAGGCGAGCCGCTTGCCACCCGAGTATCCGGGGTGGATGTTTGCGCGCCAGAACATGGACCGGTTTCCGGGCGGCGCGATCAAGTGACAAGGAATGCGGACTGAGTGCTGAGGACTGAGTGCTGAGTAAAAGCGAAGCGCGGGGGGCACGCGCGAGCAGAGCATTCTGGCGGATGTTCGAAACCGAACGGCCGTAAGGTTCCCACTCAGTCCTCGGCACTCAGTCCTGCATTTCACTCACGCGCCTCAGGCGTTTCACTCACGCGCCTGCTGCGTTTCACTACGTTACATTCCATCGTAAACGGCGCGGCGCGGCCTCCCGTTATGGGATCAGCGGCAACCGGATTGGCAAGCGCCGGACTCTTCCGGCATACCGGTTGCGGCAGTCACTCACTACAGGAGATCACCATGAGCAAGAAGTTCACACTACGCGCGAGCATTGTCGCCATCAGCCTGCTCGCGATTTCTGGTTTTGCCGCGGCGGCCGATCAGGCGCCGGACGGCCAACGGCCGGCCCCGCATCATGCCCATCAGCGTCAATTCGACCCGGTCGGACATACGCAGCGCCTGCTCGACGGCCTCGCGGGCAAGCTCAGTCTCACGGGCGCGCAAAAAACCGCATGGCAAACCTATGCGGACAACGCGCTTGCCCGCGCCAGGGATTCGGCGACGAAGATGCAGGAGCGGCGTTCGCACAAAGACGGCATGCGCGCCGATGCCGATACGGCGGATAGGCTGGAGAAGATGTCACAGGCGATGCGCCTTCGTGCCGACAACCTGCAGAAGGTCGCACAAGACACCCGCGCATTCGAGAACGTGCTCTCACCCGAACAGAAAACGATATTCGACCTGTACTGGAAGGCGCAATCTCATCATCGCATGGACCATCGCCCTCCCGCGTGAGTTGCGCTATTTCGGGGCAGTGGCGGCCGGGCTGTAGCGCCCGGCCTTTTTTTCGGGCGTCGGCGATCTGTTTGATTCAACCCGTTTGCATTCGTTGCGGGTACCATGAGGTTCCAGCCCTATCCGAATTGGAATTGTCATGTCTGCCCCAACTGCCGAAAAGCCCGCGGATCCTTTGCGCGACCTGGCCGCCAAAATCTACATCGAACTGGTGTGCCGCAATGTCGTGGTGACCGAAAACGCGGCACAGATAAAATCCAATCCTGAAAACCTCGCCAGGATCAGCTTCAAGCTGGCCGACACTTTCCAAAAGGTAGACGTCGAACTCAAGGCGCCATCGTTACCGAAGAATCAGGAATTCGACATGAAGGCCGCGAGCCTGCCCGGATGGCACACGGAAAAGGCGGGATAAGGACAGTTGTATCGTGTCGATGGAAAGCGCAGGCACAAAAAGAAAAAGCCCGGTTGCCCGGGCTTTTTTACCTGATACCGATGTTCCGGCTTACGCAGGCTGGATGTTGGATGCCTGGTCGCCCTTGGGGCCAGTGGTCTTGTCGAACGTCACTTTCTGATTTTCCTGCAGCGACTTGAAGCCGTTGCCCTGGATCGCGGAGAAGTGGGCAAACAAATCCTTGCCGCCGTCATCCGGGGTGATGAAACCAAAACCTTTTGCGTCGTTGAACCACTTGACTGTGCCTGTAGCCATTTTAAATCTTCCTTAACTGTAGTGAATGGGCAATTCGCCCGAAAGCGAGAACATCAAGAGTAGAAATTAAGGAGATCTGAGGAGTACCGTTGTACGGGGCTACTGCGGACCAGCAAACTCAACGCTTGAGAATTCTGCTTCGCCGTTATACGCGCCGGCCGGCACAAGGTCAAAGGTTATTTGGCGACTTGCGGCAAATACCCCTGTCCCGGCCCTTCCCGCTCTGGCGCACCGACCGTCCGATCCAACTTCGCCAACCCCGGCTATTTCCCGGTCAGCGTCCTGCGGAAACCAGGATTGGTCATCAGTTCCCGGGTGGCCCCGATCAGCGCGTCGCTCAGCACTTCATAGTAATTGGCGGCCTTGTAGGAGATGCCGAAACGGCTGGACGTCCCGGCCGTCATCACAACCCACAGGACTTTGCCGGACGCGTCCGTAAACGTGGCCTCGAACTGGACTTCGGCGTTATAGCGGGTAGTTTCGTCGACGAAGAATTTCTTGACCTCGCCCTTCAGGATGATGTCGCCGCCGCTTTCCACCACGTCGAGGCCTTGATCGGAGAGGAGCGTTTTCACGCGATAAGTCATGAAGCGCGCCACATCCTCGCGCGTGGAGACTTTACGCACCGGCGCCCGGTCCCTGTTCTGGCCGATGAAGCCGGGATCGTCGCGGGTATCGGTAAAGGGCTCGACCTGCAGCTTGATGGTCTCCAGACCCTTGATGTCGATCGGCCCTCTCTCGGCCATCGGGGACGTCGGTTCCCAGCGCAGCGGGATGCCCTCGAGCTTGTCGGCGGCATCGGCGGCAGCAATGTGGCCAAGCGTCAGGACTGCAGCGACAGTCGCCAGTGCACTTCGAATTTGCTTTTTCATGTCGATATACTCCCAGGTGAACGAATTGCAATTGGGCAAGTGCCCGCTGGCGGTCAGTCCGAATGCAGTTCGGGCCGGCCCGTTTCGCCTGCGTCGACCAGCGTGCCGTCCGTCATGATGGTCAGCGCGGCATACCGGGAACCGCCAGGCAAAATTGCCGCTGTCGCCGGCCGGCGACGTCATCGTGGCCAGCGCAAGCCAACGCGCTCACTCGGTTTAGGACCACGGCGCGCCGGCGAGGTTCGCGGCGAAGGGACATGCTTTTTGCGGATGGAGCCGGCCCATCACGCTGTCATTGCAGCGTGCGGTCTGCCACCGTGACCCGGTGCAGCAGGCGGCAGTGCCCCTCGTAGCCGCCGGTCGCAGCATGGATGACGCTGCGGTTATCCCACATCAGCAGCATGCCCTGCGACCACTTGTGCCTGTAGACAAATTCAGGCTTGGCCTGATGGGCATAGAGTTCCTTGAGGATGGGAATGGCTTCGTCGTCGGAAATGCCGTCGATGCCGATGGTGTAGCCCGGGCTGACGTACAGTGCGAGCCGTCCGGTCTCCGTATGCGCTCGCGCGAGCGGATGGAGTTGGGTCTTCAGGGCCGAGTCGCCGTACTTGATCGCCATCGACCGGCCCTCGTCCCTCTCACCGTACATGCCATCGCGCGCATAGCCTTTGCGGGCGGAATGAATCGCCTTGCGGTCCTTGAGCAATGCCTTCATCGAGCCCGGCAGGCCATCCCATGCGGCGTACTGGTTCGCAAACAAGGTATCACCCCCGGACGGAGGAATTACGTTGCCATAAAGTACCGTCGCGGCGGGCGGACGTCTCAGGAAACTCCAGTCCGAGTGCCAGGTCTCGGCAAAAATCGGGGTCTTCTCGTCGGCCTCGCGCCTGACCTGCACGACGCGCGGATGCCCGGCGATTGCCTCGATGTACGGATCTTCGCCGTTGGGCCCCATGTACGCGGCGAAGCGCTCGATATCGGCGATCTGCATCGGCTGGTCTGGAAATGCAACGACCTGATGCTCAAGCCAGGCCGTCCGGATCGAAGCCACCTGCGCGGCCGACAACACGCCGCTCAAGTCGACTCCCGTGATCAGCGCGCCGCAGGATGCCGGCTGTTTGCTGACTTCAATTGTCATGCTCAAGGTCCCGTAATGGAATAGCCTGGATTCTAGACCGCGTGGCGTCATGCCGCAGCAACACTGTAGCGGGAACTCCGACTTAAACGGAACTGTCTGAGCAATGCGACTGTTAGCGATCCACGACACTTCAATCATTCACAGGAGGAAAACTAATGAACCTATACATTCGTAAATGTGCAATTGCCATGGCCATCGCGGTCCTTGCTACGGGCAGCGCGCTGGCCGGGCCAGTGCAGGTCAGGTTGAGCGGCGGTGAGGAAGTACCCCCGGTTCAAACGTCCGGCGGCGGCCACGGCACCATCATGGTCAATGACGACAAGACCGTCAGCGGCAGCATTACGACCAGCGGCATCAAAAGCACGATGGCACACATCCACCAGGCGCCCGCCGGCCAGAACGGTGGCGTGGCGATACCGCTGGAAAAGAAGGGCGACCATGATTGGGTGGTACCCGAAGGCGCAAAGCTCACCGACGAGCAGTTCAAGGCCTTCAAGGCAGGTAACCTCTACATAAACGTCCACAGCGACGCCCACAAGAGCGGCGAAATCCGCGGGCAGATGAAACCCTGATTTCTGACCAGGTCAGATCAGGACAAAAAAGAGCCGCGCGAGCGGCTCTTTTTTATGACACTACGACCGGCGTTATTCCGTGGGAGTGGCTTTCTCATAGGGAGCAGGCGGACGTCTCAGGCGATCGAGGAACTGCGTGGCAAGCGCCTTGTAGACAGGTTCGCGGCAAACGATGCGCGAGCAGCCGGCCGCTATCAAGGAAGCCGCCATAAGCGGCAGGATCATGTCGTGGTTATCGGTCATCTCGACGACGATGACGAAGGCGGTGACCGGTGCCTGCACCACGCCGGAAAAATACGCGACCATGCCGAGCACGACGACCGCGCCGGCCGGCGCATACGGCGCAAAGCCGGCAAGATTCGATCCGATGCCCGCGCCGACCGCCAGCGAGGGCGCGAATATTCCGCCGGGAATCCCGCTCATGTACGAAACCATCGTCGCCGCGAACTTGAGCAGGCCGTAGCTGGCCGGCAGATCGCCGGTACCTTCCAGAATTTGCCTCGCCTCCTCGTAACCGGTGCCATAGGTGGTGCCGCCGGAAGCCAGCCCAAGTGCGGCAAGCACGAGCCCGCACAGCGCGGCAAACATGACCGGCCGATTGCGGGAAACCTTGCCGATCGCACCGGGCATGCCCTTGGAAAAGGCGATCAGAATCTGGCTGAACAGCCCGCCTGCGAAGCCGCCCGCCACGCCGCACAACAAAACCGCGATCCAGCCTTCGCCTTCGCGCAGGATCTCCGAAGTGCGGCCGAAATAGGTGTAGTTGCCCAGCCACCAGACCGAAACAATGCCGGCAACGATGACGGCGGTGAGCACGGTGCCGCTGGTGCGGCTTTCGAAGGACCGGCTCATCTCCTCGATGGCGAAAACGATGCCGGCGAGCGGCGTGTTGAATGCCGCGGCAACGCCGGCCGCCCCGCCGGCGAGGATCAATCCGCGATCCACCTCGATGCGCGAGAAGCGCGTCAGCCGGCCCAGGGAATGCATGATCGCCGCGCCGATCTGCACCGTCGGACCTTCACGTCCAACCGATGCGCCCGCCAGCAACCCGATCAGCGTCAGCAGCAGTTTGCCGCCGGCGATGCGCAACGACAGCAGGCGTGAACGCGACGCGTCATCGGTCAATTGCAGCGCCGCGATGGTCTGCGGAATTCCGCTTCCCTGCGACCCCGGGAAAAACCGCTGGGTGACCCATGCCACCAGCGCAAGGCCAAGCGGTGCGAGGGCAAAGCTGAGCCACGGGTAGGCGACGACGAGGCGATGATGAAGCTCGATCGTGCGCGCCGAGCCAAGCGCGAACAGGATCGCCGCGACGGCGACGGCGACCGCCCCGAACCACAGTACCACCCGTCGCAACCACAGCCGCGGGGACCAGGCCCGACGGCTGCGCCGGAACCAGCCCTGGGTAACATCCAGCAGATCAGCGATCCGCATGAGCATGCATCGACATTTGGCTCAAGCTTACTCCGGTCGCGCCGCTGATCTTTTCGGACGCGATATTGTGTCAATCACCATGGCGCATTTTTATTGACGTGCATTTTTTGCAAAGAATACGCCAACGCAACGATTTGAGCAGGACGCCGCACCGCTTCCCGCCAACTGGCAGTCGCCAAATATAAGCGCGTGCGCGGGTAAATGAGGTCCATACTAGGCGTGCCGCGCGTCGCGTCCGGCACCCGGCGCGACACTCCGCCCCATAGGGGCGTCACGGAGAACCGCATGAGCCCCGGCCGGAAAGCAAAGACGAAAGAGCCCTCTGTGCCCCTTCCCGGAAAAACACCCGGCAAATCCGTTGGCGGGACGAAGTCTGCGCCGGCGAAATCAACCCAGCCCGAAACCACGACCGGGTTCGCCCCGGGAAATTACTACCGGCAAGGCGTACTGGTCCCCGGCGGGCCGCACAAAAGCGCGCTGCCCCGCACCAGGAACCGCTAGGTAGCCTGCCCGACCTTCTTCCTTCCGGGCGAAGTGCTCCACGTTCACCCGGCTACAATTCTTTCAAACTGCGAGGCAAGCTAATGAGCGATGAAAAATGGACGCTGCATTTCCAGCAATTCCGCACTCGCACCGAAGTGCGCACCACACTGGCCAGTACGCTCAACACGCTGATGGATCCCGGCAGCGGCCAGCATGCATTCCCGGTGGAAATCAGCACCCTGTCCACCGGCAATGACCGCGAAGTCATGGA
Source organism: Betaproteobacteria bacterium (assembly GCA_039931685.1). Taxonomy (GTDB): domain Bacteria; phylum Pseudomonadota; class Gammaproteobacteria; order Burkholderiales; family JACQAP01; genus JACQAP01. The sequence goes on from JBDTRK010000009.1 coordinate 33,866, forward strand.
ATCTTATGGACTCGTGAAATCATTCTGCGATGGCAAGAAGGGCAATGATCGCCGCTCCATCGCCGCCACCATCGGTGGCGAGGTGCGAGACCTTTTCGCCAAGGCGCTGGAGAGAATGAAGCAACTGCCGCCGGAGCCGATTGCACGCGAACCCATCATACTTGCCGCAACCCGGCTGGTGAGGCGCGCTTGAGCGAGGCGGCGGCCACCACGACGCAGGCCTACGATTCGGTCGGGTACCAGTCGGCGTTGTCGCTGGCGCATGCCACCATCAGGACGGTGATCCAGCGCCGCCAGCTTGACCCGTTGCGCTACATCGTCGAGATCGACGCCGGACTGCCGATATTTGCGAAGCGCGACACGCATCAGTTGCGCATCATGTACAACCGATTTCAGACCCTGTCGATGGAAGCCGCCATTCCCCACGAATGGATGATGGAGCAGACCGGCAAGGCCCACGAGGAGTTCCTGGTTGCCGTCGACGACATGGTTATGGCCTTGAAGGCCAAGATCCAGGAGGCCGGAAGGCCGATGTGATCGCCCTTTTGCAATTATGAACAGCGTCCTGATGATTGCCTAACGACCACGATCCGTCCTGACGCGTCGTTTGTCGCGTATCGCCCAGTACCCATCACGCCACACTACCGCCTGCAGACCACGCGCCTGCCCTCCGCGCCGGTATTGAGGATCAACTTGCGCGTGGTCAGCTCCTCTACCGTGAGCCTGCTCGCCTGGCTCGTGTCGGTCAGCGTGAGTATCTTTGCGGACAGCTCGTACCGGTAATCGGCTATCGGACCGTCGCCCGCGGCGATTCTAAGAATGCCGTCTTCCTGGAAATTATATTTGCTGGCGCGTCCGGATATCGCATCGGTGCATGACCACTCACCCTGCAGCGGATTCACGGGCAAGGCCGGGGGCGGTTCCGCGCTGACGGCCGGCGCGGCATTGCCCGCCGCCGGTGCCGGCGGCGTGGGCTCGGCCGGCATGGCAACAATCGGTTGGGCTGGCGGAGGCGGCGGCGGCGGAACTGCCGCGCGCTTTGGCCACAGCAGGAACAGGCCCGCCAGAATGACAGCGGCCACGACCCATTTTCTGTGCTTGCGCAGGAGCGAGGGCGCCACTTCTTCTGCGCCGGCATCCACGGCCGGCGTCTCGCTTGCCGAAATCGATGCGTCGTAGGTAGCCCGCCGCGCGGGATCGACCAACATCTCCTTCGACTGCTGCAGGACCCTCAGCTTGTTGGGATCCTGAATGGTAGCGAACTTCAGTTCATCGATGCGCGCGTTATACGCCGCCTCGATCTCCGGCAGCGAGGCCCCGGGATCGACACCGAGAATCTGGTAGAGGGTCTTTTTCATGGTGGCCCGGGCAACCTGTGCCGATCATCATGCGCCCGGGATGGGGCGCAGTCCATCGCTCGTGTCGAGGGCCGCGAAGACCGCCCGCGCGATGACGACATCTTCGTCGGTGTGGATGATGCGCACTGTCGCACGGCTCGTTTCTGCGGAAATGATTGCGGCGCCGGCGGTGTTGCGCATTTCGTCGAAACGGATACCCAGAAATCCCAGGCCGGCGCAGATGCGCGAGCGGATCTCGGCGGCGTTCTCGCCGATGCCGCCCGCGAACACCAGGGTATCGAGGCCATCGAGGGCAGCGGCGAACGCGCCGATTTCCTTGCTGATGCGGTAACAGAACAACGCCACGGCTTCGGCGGCGCGGATGTCGGTGTCTTCCCGGGCGAGCAGGTCACGCAGGTCCGAACTCGTTTCCGACACACCGAGCAGGCCGGACTCATGATTGACCATTTTGTCGAAGCGTTGTGCGCTCATGCCTTCGGTTTGCGCGAAATACGCGACCAGTCCTGGATCCAGATCGCCCGACCGCGTGCCCATCGGCACGCCTGCCGCCGGCGTGAACCCCATGCTGGTATCGATGCCCCGCCCGTCGAGCACCGCGGCCAGGCTGGCGCCGTTGCCGAGATGGGCCAGCACCACTTTGCCGTGCGCCGCCTGCGTGCCGGCCACGCGCGTGAGTTCTTCCATCAGATAGGTATAGGACAAACCGTGGAAACCATAACGCTCGACGCCGTCGGCCTGATAGCGACGTGGAATCGGCAGAATTTTTGCCACGCGCGGCATGCTGCGATGGAAGGCCGTGTCGAAACACGCCACCTGCGGCAAATCGGGCGCGAGCTTTGCGAACAAGTCGATCATGGCGATTTCAGATGGCAGATGTTCCGGCGCATAGCTGCTGATGCGGCGCAGTTCGTCGAACAGTGCCGCCGTGACGGCTTGCGGCTGAAAATAGCGCGCACCGCCATTGACGATGCGGTGGCCTATTGCGCCGATCGCATCGAATCCGACCCGATCGGCCAGCCAGTCGTACAGGAATCGCGCAGCCGCCGCGTGATCCCCGGCGGCGATGGCCTGGCTGGCGCGCGGCGTGCCGGCCCGTTCGGAAAATTCGAGCACGGTCCCGGCCAGGCCTATGCGATCGATCTTGCCGTGCAATTCCCGCCCTGGCTGCGCGCCCCGGCGGTACAACGCGAACTTGATGCTCGACGAACCGCCGTTGATCGTCAGGACATGGGACTGGTCTCGCACGGCATTCGATATCGGTGTCATGTCGCGGATCCGCGAGGATTCTGCATGGGAAGAAGCGTATCCAGGCTTGAGCGCAGCGGCGCACCGGCGGGTTGACCCAGGTCCAAGTGTGCGGCCGCGCGCGGTCGCCTATTGTTCACTTGACCCATGATCCATCCTGTTCGTTCACTTTGCGGACCAGGCTTTCATCGTCATTGCCGGCGTTATTCACCCGGCTGCCCACCGCATGATGACCGACTTCGGTCACGCCGCCCTGAACGGCGGCGGCGACCGCCTGCGCGGCATCGGTGCACTCCCCATCCAGCCAGGCCGCTTCCGCGTCCCTGGACAAAATCACCGGCATGCGGTCATGCACGGCGGCAGCCGGCCCGACCGCAGCGCGCGTGAGGATCGCGCAACTGGCCTGCCACGCATCGTCGTTCACCGGTTTCCACATTGCCATCAGGCCGGCGAAGGCGAATAGCTCATCGCCGGGAAGGTACAGGTAATGCGGCTGTTTCACCTTGACGATTTCTCCGGTGGCGGGATCGGTTCGCTCAACCTGCTCCCATTCGTACCAGCCGGCGGCCGGAATCAGGCAACGGGATTTCGCCAGCGGGCCTTTCCACATTGGCTTGATAGCGGCCTCTTCCGAACGGGCGTTATGCGTCATGCGCGGCGGCTTGGCCTGCTTCCACCAGGTCGGGATCAAACCCCAGCGCGCGTGAACAAGTTCGAGTTCGCCGGTGGCACGGTCCAGGCGCAGGATCGGGATGATCGCGGTCGGCGTGACGTTGAAACGGCGGGTGAAGGGATTGCCGTTGTGCCGACCGATGTGCCAGGAGCGCTCGATCGCGGCTTGTTCGGGACTGACATAGCGGCCACACATGGCGGCATTATCGCCGGATCGGCGGCAATTCGCGCTGCCGGCGCGGCGAACGGCAACCATCGGGGCGTTTTCCCGTCCAATGACCATCGCCGCTCCGCCGTGCACGTAGCTGTCCACGCAATGTGGCGTGCGTGCGTTAAACTTTCCGTGTCGTACAAGGCTAAGGAGGATAGTCATGAAAAAGCTGCTGATTGGCCTGGTTCTGACGGGCTTGATGGCAACCAGCGTCGGCGCGCAGGCTCGCGGCTATTATCGCGGCGGCTACCACAGCGGTGGCTACCACAGCGGAACCGCTTTCTTTTTTGGCGCCGCGCTCGGCGCCGCCCTAGCGTATCCATTTTACTACTCACGCACTTGGGACGACCCCGGGCCGTACTATTACAGCCCCTATTACGCGCCGCGCACGGTTTACGTGAATCCGCCGGCTTACGTGGTGCAGACCCAGCCGGTCTACGTGCAGAGCCAGACGGGAAATGCCGCGGTCCAACCGCCGTCGAACGGCGTCATCGAACTCGGGCCGGTCAATGCCCTGCCGCCGCTGAATGCGAATCTGCCACCCGCCGCCGAAGCGGGCCGCGCAGCTGGGGACCAGTGGTTCGTCTATCCCAGCCGGGGCCAGAACCAGCAGCAGGCCGCGAACGACCGCTACGACTGCGGCAAATGGGCGACCAGCCAATCCGGCTACGACCCCGACCTGAAAGTCCATCGTGATCCGGAAGCGGGGCCGCAGAATTACGGTCGCGCGTTGAGCGCCTGCCTGGAAGGACGGGGCTACACCGTCAGATAAGCGATTCGTTCCGGCGCCATCGCCTTGACGCGGCTGTTACGCCCTGGCGGTCATGAAGTTGCGCACCAGCGCGACGAATTCCGTCAAAGGCAGTGGCTTGCTGACCAGATACCCCTGCATGAAGTCGCAACCCATCGCGCGCAGCCGGTCGCGCGTGGCAACGTCTTCCACGCCCTCTGCGAGTACTTTGAGGCCAAGGCTCTTGCCAATACCGATCATGGATTGAACAATGCGCTCGTTCGCAGGCTTGGCCAGCATGGTGCGCACGAACGACATGTCGATCTTGAGTTCGTCTAGCGGCAGGTCACGCAGCCGCCCCATTGAGGAATAGCCGGTCCCGAAATCGTCCATCGACAGCGTGACGCCCAGATTCTTGATGCGCATCAAGGCATCCAGCGAACTGGGTTGATCGTCCATCACTGCGGTTTCCGTCAGCTCGATCATGATGCGCTCGGGCGGAACGTCCCACAGGCCGATGCACTGCTCCACCAGTTCCACGAGTTCGGCATCGCGCAGATTGGCTGCAGAGAAGTTGATGCTCACGCCCAGATCGAGTCCCAGTGCGCGGTAATCGGCGCACTGGCGCAGCGCGGTGTTGAACACCCAGCCGGTCAGTGCGGTAATCAGGCCGGTGCGCTCTGCCACCTGCACCAGCTTGTCCGGCGGAATCATGCCCCTCACTGGATGCTTCCACCTGAGCAAGGCCTCCGCGGAGAATATCCGTCCACTGCGCAAGTCGACTTGCGGTTGGTAACACATGAAAAGATCGTTGTTCTCGATCGCCTTTTTCAGATCGCCCTGCAGGTCGAACTGCATCATGGCGAGCGGATCCTGCACGACCTGCTGGTCGCTGTAAGGCTCGCCCCTGAGCCTGGCGTTATGCGCCGCGGCCGCGGCGGCACGTAGCAGCGCATCCGCATTGTGACGACCCTCGGATTGCGCGATTCCCACGCAGGGGCTCAGGTGCAGCGTGCGCCCATCCACGGAGATGGGCGCCGACAGCGCGGAGAACAACTTGTTGGCCGCCAGCACCGCGTGCGCGGAACTGGCCAGGTTCACGAGCAGGCAAACGAACTGGCCGCGCCCGATTTCTCCGACCACGTCCGTGGACTTGAGCGCGTTGAGCAAACGCTCGCTCGCATCCTTCAGCAAGCGATCGCCAAAATCGAAGCCGAGCGTGGAATCGATGATCTGCATGCCGTCCAGATTGAGCAGCAGCACGCCGAGCCGCGGCGACGAGGCGTCTTCTCCGGTGAGCGCCTGCACGCGCGAACGAAAGGCGGAGTAGTCGAGCACCGCGGCAGATCGTGCAACCGGGTGACCGCCAGCGGGCTTGCTCACAGGTAATAGTCCTTCGGATCGATGCCATACATTCCTGTTTCCAGTCCGCGCGAAACTTCGTAGCGGATGCCGGCCGTGGGGCTGGTCGGGTTGTCCATCAGGTCGAGCATCACTGGGGTGGCGTGGGGCAGTTTCTTCGCGTTCAGAATGAGCATGATGCGCGGCCGCAGCCGCCGTACCCTGCTGTGCGCGATGACGATGGCGACGTCGCCGGTATTGAGTTCCACCAGGCTGCCGACCGGATAAATGCCAATGCACTGGACGAATTGCTCCAGCAGGCCGGGATGGAAGAATTTACCGGCCCAGCCGTGCATGGTCTGGAGCGCATCGTAAGGCGAGAAAGCACCCGCATTCGCGCTCGGATTCGGCGAAGTCAACTCGCGATAAACGTCGACGATCGTGGCCATCTTGCCGTACACGCTGATCTCGCCGTGGAGCAGGCCGCGTGGATAACCGCTGCCGTCTTCGCGTTCGTGATGTTGCGACACGATGTCGATGACCGTGGCCGAGATGCCGGGCGACGCGCGCAGGATGGCTTCGCCGAAGGCCACATGCCGCTTCATCAGGCTGTGCTCGGCCGGCGAATACGGGCTGGCCTTTTCGAGCAATTCCTTGGGCAGTTTTATTTTGCCAATATCGAGCAGGAGCCCGGCCAGTCCGAGCAGCGACAACTCCTCGCGCGGAAATCCCATCTGCCGGCCATAGGCCAGCATGAAAATCGCCACCTCGATGGCATGATCGTAGGAACTGGAATCCGACTGACGCAGGCGGGTGAGCAACAGCAACGCGTCCGGGTTGTCGACAATGCTGTCGACCATGCTCTCGATCAGGACGGTCGCGTGTTTGACGGCGAACTTGGGCTTGTCTTCGATTTCGAGCCGGATGCGATTGATTACGTCGACGGCCTGCTCGGAAACCTGCTTAGCGCGCGGCAATTCACTCTCAACCGTGCCCTTGTCCGCATAGCGGATCGGGCCGCGCTTCACCGTCTGCTCCGCGTCGTTTTCCAGCGAGAAGCCCAGGCGCGAAGTCTGGCCGGCGTACTGTGCCTTCAGCGGATCGACAAATACATGGTCGCAATACTTGCCGACTTCGTCGATATCCTGCTGCGACTGAACCAGGAACCCCTGGAACAGGTACGGCGTATCCAGCCAGGGACGATCCAGTTCGTTCACGTACATGCCCGGCTTCAGATCCTGGACCAGCACTTTCTGCTTCAAACGATTCCCCCTCTTTGCTTTGCGCCGTCAAACCGAACCGCGCTGGAGGTGCACGCGAGATCGGTGCGAGATTCGGAGTAACGATACACCGAGCCAGTTGACCCTATGATGTCGTTTCAAATGCAACCCGATGATCATCACAGTCCGACACAACACGACAAATCACCGCCAGTCGGGCGCATGCGACATGGCGCTTGCCAAATCCTCGGCCTGGCCCTGCAATGCCGCATCGAGCTGCGCGAGGCTCTTGCGCTGCGCGATCATGTCCACTGTGTCAGCCGTATCGCCGCCCAGCAAGCCGACGATGCCGGACTGCATTTTCGCCGCGAGCGTCTGGCGTTGCTGCGCGATTTCGCGCAACTGGTCGCAGCGGACGGATTCCTCCTCAATCAGAGCGGCCGACACCGCACTGGCTGGAATCGCCAGCGGCTTGCCACAGGTATTGCATGTGAGTGCGGGATTTTCCAAAGCGCAACTACCGCGATCCCGGAGAGAATAATGCGCGCCGATCCGATGATGTCTTCACTGTTCGCATGCCGGCGACGATACGCCGCAAGCGTTTACCGGTAAAGCTCCGGAGAAATCGGTGACTGGTAATTGATAATTGGAAAAGATTATTACCTGCTTTTCGGGGGGCTTCGCCAATCGCTAATCACCAATGACCAATCACCGCTTTCAGGCGCCTTCGACGAGAACGAGATTGCCCGACGACGCGTTCATGCGCATTCTCTTGGGCACGCGGTATTCCTCCGAGTCGTACCACTCACGGGCGCGGGCGGCGCTTTCGAATTCGAGCACGACCAGACGCTTCGGATTCCAGCTACCTTCGAGCACGTCGACCCTGCCGCCGCGCACGATGAATTTGCCGCCGTATTGCAACAGCGTCGGGCCGACCAGCTTGCGATACTCATCATAGGCGGCGGTATCGTGGACTTCGATTTCGACGATCACGTAAGCGGACATGCTGTGCTCCCTGATTCAATAATCCGCAAGCATAAAAAATCAGCCGCTCGAAAGCCAGTAAAAAAAGTTTTCACCGCAAAGGACGCAATGGACGCGAAGGAAAACCAAACAGGAATTGTCCGACGAAGCTGCCGTGCTGCGTATGGGCGATGTCCAAGACTGACGTTAATTGGCCGCTCCCGTGTGTAAACGCCAGTCCTTTTTTACGCCTTTCCCTGGCGTCCTTAGCGTCCTTTGCGGTGAATGCTATAGACGCAAAGTTTGAATCCGGGTCAAAGTGCCGTAATCTTGTGAGGAAGCGGCCGGACCGGCCGTGCCTGGACTTCAGTCGATGAAATACAAGGACTACTACGAAATCCTCGGCGTAGCGCGCGACGCCAGCACCGACGACATCAAGAAGGCGTACCGCAAGCTCGCCCACAAATATCACCCGGACGTCTCCAAGGACCCCAAGGGCGAGGAGCAGTTCAAGGCGGTCGCCGAGGCATACCAGACGCTCAAGGATGCGGAAAAGCGCGCCGCCTACGACAACCTGGGCCGCCACCAAACCGGCGAAGAATTCCGGCCGCCGCCCGACTGGGGTCAGCAATTCGGCGACGGCGGCAATTTTTCGTTCGACGACATCGACTTTGCGGACTTGTTCGCCGGCCTTGGCGCCAGGGGACGCACCGGACCCGGCGCGCGGCGCGGCGGTACCTATCCGATTCCCGGACAGGATTACGAAGTCGCGGCACCGATCACGATCGAGGACGCTTATCGCGGCACGGAACTGGACCTGAACCTGAGCGTGCCCGAATACGATGGCCAGGGCCGCATGCACCGCGTGCCGCTGGTCTTCAAGGCGCGCATTCCCAAGGGCGTGACCAACGGTGAGCGATTGCGCCTGCCGGGCAAGGGCGGCAAGGGGCTCAACGGCGGCGCGAACGGAAACCTGTACCTGACCATCGCGCTGCAGCCACATCCGCTGTATCGCGTGACCGGCCACGACCTGTATCTGGACCTGCCATTGGCACCGTGGGAAGCCGCGCTCGGCGCCAGCGTCGAAGTGCCGACGCTCGGCGGTCCGGTTCGCCTCAAGATAGCGCCTGGCACCAATACCGGGCAGAAACTGCGCCTGGCCGGGCGCGGATTGCCGAAGCGCAGCGAAGGCGAAGGCGACCTGTTCGCCATCGTGCAGGTCGTCGTGCCGCCCTCGCCCTCCGAGCGCGAGAAAGAACTGTTCAAGGAGCTCGCGGAGGCCTCGCAATTCCATCCACGCGCGTCCCTTCCGACAGGAGACGGAAAATGAAAACCGACCCCACCGAAGCGCAATGGCTGCACGACCAGACGCAGGTGACCTTCGAGGAACTGGCGGAATTGTCCGGCCTGTCACCCGAGTTGTTGCGTGAACTCGTCGACTACGGCGCCCTCACGCCGACCGGCAGCGGCCCGGCGCAATGGCACTTCACGGCCGAATGCGTCGTCAGCGTGCGCATCGTCGGCCGCCTGCGCGAGGATTTCGACCTGGATGCCAATGCACTGTCGGTCGCACTGAACCTGATCGAACGTATCCACGGGCTCGAAGCGCAACTGCAGCTTGTGCGGTCTCAAGCGCCGGTTCTGCGGGTCAAGCGGTAAATTGTTGGGAGCGTAAGCCGCCGGCGCGCGGATTTCGATCTGGATGCGAGCGCGCTGCCCGTTGCACTGAAATTGAATCTAGTTGAACTGACTCACGGGCACAACGCACGGCTACCAGAGTTGCAACGGCAACAAGCATGCAGGCGTTGCGATCGACCGGGCGCGGACACGGCAAGGGCCGCTGATCGTCCTGGCCGCGCGGGAGTGGCGAAACGCCCCCCTTTCCTCTCGCCTGTTTCCCCTGCATCATGGCCGCATGACAATTAAAAGGGGAGGAAACGCCATGACCGGGCGTCTGATTACCGCGGCATTCGCCGCATTGAGCCTGTCCGCCGCCAGCCCGCTCCTGGCGCAGGTCGGCTTTCCCGCCCCGCCGCCGAAGGTCAGCCCGGCGCAGGGCACGATCGACTTCCACGTGCATTCCGAACCCGACGTGTTCGGCCGCAGCATGGACGACATCGATGTGGCGGTGCTGGCGCGGCGCAAAGGCATGCGCGCACTGGTGTTGAAGAACCACGTCACCATGACCGCGGATCGAGCGGCCCTGGTCATGAAAACCGTGCCCGGCATTGAAGTCTTCGGCGGCATCGTGCTCAACAATGCCGTGGGCGGCATCAATCCGGCGGCGGTTGAATGGATGCACCGCATGTCCGGCGGACGCGGCAAGGTAGTGTGGCTGCCGACCTTCGATTCGGATATGCACATCAAGACGCTGGTGGACCCGAAAGGTTCCGGCATCGTCGTCGCGCCCAATGGTGTCGCGACGCCGCAACTCGAAGAAGTCCTGAAGATCATCGCGCGCGAGAACCTGGTACTCGCGACCGGACACATCCACGCCGAGGAAGTGATGGCGGTGGTCAAACGCGCAAGGGAGCTCGGCGTGAAGAATATCCTGGTCACGCATGCGCTGACCAACATTCCCGGGTTGACCATGGAACAGGCAAGAGCGGTCGCGCAGATGGGCGCCTACATCGAGTACTGCTACCTGCAGTCGATGACCGGACCCGACGCGCAGCACGCCTGGATGAAGCACTGGAAAAAGGTGACGCTCAAGGATGTGGCAAAGGTCGTAGCCGACATCGGCGCGGATCACGTCGTGCTGTCCACCGACCTGGGCCAGCACGCCAACATGACCCATCCCGACGGCATGGAAGACATGATCACCGGCCTGCTCAAGGAAGGCGTATCGCAGGCGGACATCGACCTGATGGTCAAAAAGAATCCCGCGAAGCTGCTCGGGTTGGACGACTAGCGCCCACCTCGCCTCTATTTTTCTCGCCTCTCCCACCTTTGATGAGGAATCCCGGCTAACGCCTTGTCTTGCCTGCGCGATTGCCTGCGTAGCCCGGATCCCGCCGTTGCGTACAGCTTGCAACATGGCGCGCAAATCGATGTTTCGGTTGACTTTAACAGCGCCGAAACGTAGCGTTTCCGCCACAATAAAGCAGTACGTTGGCATCCGGCACGGCCGCCGCCCGCAGCGTCGACACAGAAGCGACGTAATTCGAGAACACAAAGGCCGCACGGAAATTCCGGGACGGCAATTCCCGACATTGCAACGAAGCGAACGCAAGGGAGCGCGCGATGAACAACGACCATTCCGATCGCCACTGGAATATCACCATTGGCACCAACCACGATGACATTCTGAACGGAAATGCAGGCGACGACCGGATCGACGGACGCAAGGGCGACGATCAGATCTTCGGAAGCGGCGGCAACGACGTACTCAAGGGCGGCAAAGGCGACGACGTCCTCAGCGGCGGCGCAGGCAACGACATCCTGTTCGGCAACTCGGGCAAGGACATCCTGCTCGGCGGTGCCGGCAACGACATCCTCTACGGTGACGACAAGTCGCATGGCCACGACGGCCATTTCTCGTCCTGGTGGCTGAGCAAGCCCGCCGGATTCGACGACTATCTTGACGGCGGTTCGGGCAACGACAAGGTGTTCGGCGGCGCGGGCAACGATTTCGCCAGCTACACCATGGCGGAAAATATCGGCGCGCACGATGTCTATGACGGCGGCCGCGGCAACGACACGCTGCAACTGAAACTCACCTACGGCGAATTCGCCCTCGCCTCGGTGCAGAATGACGTCACCCATTACCAGGCTTTCCTGACGACGCACGCGAATCCGCTCAAGGACAACGGCACGACTTTCCACTTCAGCAGTTTCAATCTCGACGCATCCAATTTCGAGACGCTGAATATAGAACTGGTCAATATCGCACCGACGGCCGCCAACGATGCGGGCGCGACCAACGAAGACACCGTGCTCACCGTGCCGAACGCAGCCGGCGTGCTGGCCAACGACACCGATCCGGACCATCTCGACGTATTGCACATAACCGGCTTCGCCCCCACCAGTGCGCTGGGCGCAGCCGTGGCGGTGAATGCGGACGGCGGCTATTCCTACGATCCCACCGGTGCGCATGCCGTGCAGGCCCTCGCGCAGGGCGTGACCGCGACCGACACGTTCACTTATACGATCGCCGACCTCGCCGGCGCGACATCGACCGCCACGGTCAACATCACGGTGACCGGCGTGAACGACGCGCCGGTTGCACACGACGATGCCTACGCCCTGAGCGAAGATTCCATGCTCACGGTCGCCGGTGCTGGCGTGCTCGGCAATGACAGCGATATCGACAGTACCGCGCTCAGCGCGCTGCTGGTCACCGGCCCCGCGCACGGCTCCCTCGCGCTGGGCGCCGACGGATCGTTCGTCTACACGCCTGATGCGAATTTCAACGGCGGCGACGCCTTCAGCTACCGGGCGCACGACGGCATTGCCGGCTCGGAGCCGGCGCTGGTGAGCATCAACGTTATCGAAGTCAACGATGCACCGATTGCCGTCGACGACAACGCCTCAATGGATGAGGACAGCACGGCCATCATCGCGGTGCTCGGCAACGACAGCACAGGTCCCGCGAACGAAGCCGGGCAAGCGCTGACCATCACCGCCGCAGGAGCGCTGCATGGTGCCGTCACGATCAATGCCGACGGAACCCTGAGTTACTCGCCGGAAGCAAACTACAACGGCGCGGACACCATCAGCTACGATATCCGCGACAACGGCACGACAGGCGGCGCGGCCGACCCGAAATCCGCTTCCGCGATCGTCAACGTCGTCGTAAATCCGGTCAACGACGATCCGGTCGCGGCGGACGATGCTGCCACAACCAACGAAGACACGCCGGTTACCGGCAACGTGCTCGCCAACGATACGGACGTGGACCACGACACGCTGACCGTCACCTCCACCGGCGCGATCACCAGCGCATTCGGCGCGGCGGTGACACTCGACGCCAGCGGCACATTCGCGTACGACCCGACCGGGTCTTCCGTGCTGCAGGCTTTGAATGACGGCGAAAGCAAGGTCGACTCCTTCGTCTATTCCATCAACGACGGCCATGGCGGCAGCAGTTCCGCGACGGTCGACGTCACGGTCAACGGCGCGACGGACGCCGCCGCGAGTTCGGGACGGGTCCTGGACAGCGTCGCTCCCAACGCCGACCTGCACTACTTCGTGAAGATCGAAGGCGGGGACTGGCTGGATCTGGATTCCTTCAGCATGGGCCTGCAGAACACGGGTTCGATTGGCAGCGGGGGCGGCGGGGGAGGCAGCGGCAAAGCGTCGGCCGACAACGTGGTCCTGAACCTGGGTTCGGGCGCGACGATCCTGGAGCTGACCCACGATCTGGCCAGCGGCGCGCACCTGAAGAGCATCGAGATCGAGGCTTACGCCAGCGGCGGATCCAAGGGCCTGCAACTGGTCGATGAGTTCAAGTACGACGACGTGCTGCTCACCAAGCTCGATACCGCCGGCACCGCCAACCAGGTGAGCTTCGATTTCGCGAGCTTCACCCACGGCCACGTCGAGCAGGATGCCAAGGGCGGCACGCAGTCCGATGTGACCGGCTGGGACTTCAACACCAACACGGCGCTCACCGGCAGCAACCCGCTCCCCGATGCGGCCAAGGCAGTGACCGAGTCCCAGGTCTCCGCCGGCGCCGATCTGGATTATTACGTGCATTTCGACGGCGCGGACGGCTGGCTGCGGCTCGATTCGTTCAGCATGGGATTGTCCAATTCGGGCTCGATCAGCAGCGGCAGCGGCGGCGGCACGGGCAAATCGGTCGCACAGGACGTGCACCTGTTGCTCGGTTCGAGCGCGGAAATCCTGGCGTTGACCGACGCGCTGGACAAGGGCACGCATCTGAAGAACGTCGAGATCGAGTCTTACGCCAGCGGGGGCGACAAGGGCCCGCAACTCGTCGACGAGTTCAAGTTCAACGACGTGCTGGTGAATTCGCTCGATACGACGAACGCCTCGACCAACGCCCTGACCTTCGACTTCGCCAGCTTCACCCACGGCCACGTCGAACAAGACTCCAAGGGCGCCACGCAATCCAGTTCGACCGGCTGGGACTTCGCG